>PMHC01000244.1 GCA_003156495.1 Acidobacteriaceae bacterium | reverse complement strand
GGAATGCGGGGCGCGGATTGACGGTGCAGAATCTGCATTGTTCGGAGTTGGCGCGCTGGCCGGGCGACCCGGCTGAAACACTGGCGGGGCTGCGCGCGGCCATGACGCCCGGCTCCGAGTTGGTTATGGAGTCGACGCCGCAGGGCGTGGGCGGCTGCTTTCATCAGGAGTGGCTGAAGGCCGGCGAGACGGGTACGGTGCGGCACTTTTTCCCGTGGTGGATGGAGCGGCGGTACCGGGCCGAGGCGGCGGATGAGGCCAGTTTGACCGATGAAGAGCGTGCGCTGATGGTGCGGCACGGACTGACGCTCGATCAGATTGCGTATCGGCGGAATATACGCGCTGATTTTCGCGGGTTGGCTCGGCAGGAGTTTGCCGAAGACGAGGAGAGCTGCTTTTTAGCCAGCGGCGAAAGTGTTTTTGAACTGGCGGCGGTGGATGCGCGGCTGCACAGCGCGCCGGAGCCAGCCGAGCGGCGGCGGAATGGCGCGTTAGAGATCTGGTTGCCGCCGATCAAAGGGCGGGAATATTTGGTGGCCGTCGATCCGGCCGGTGGCGGCAGCGAAGGCGACTATTCGGCGGCCGAGGTGCTGGAACTGGAGACCGGGTTGCAATGTGCCGAGTTTGCCGGGCATGTGGGCGGGTTGGAGTTGGCGCGGCTGGTGGCGGAGCTGGCCACCGAGTACAACGGCGCGTGGCTGGTGGTGGAGCGGAACAACCACGGCAGCGGCGTGCTGGCGCTGGCTGAGACAGCGTGCAAGTACGGGCGCATCTATCGGCAGGGCGGGCAGGCAGGCTGGCTGACGACCAGCGTGAGCCGGCCGGCGATGTTGGGCCAATTGGATGCGGCATTGGTCGAGACGCCGGAGCGCTTCCAGAGCCGTTGGCTGCTGGGCGAGTGCCGCAGTTTCGTTCGTCTGCCCGATGGTGGTACAGGCGCGCGAGCCGGCACGCACGACGATCGCGTAATGGCCATGGCGATCGGGCTGGCGGCGCGGGCGGAATTGGCGGGACAGAGGAAAAGCAGCTTTTAGCCCTTAGAGCATTTTTACCCATTCTGTAGAGTGCCGGATGGTGCTGAAGGTTGCCGCTCACTGATGTTCGCGTCAACTCGGCGATCTTGAGTTCTATACGCTATGGGTAAAAATGCTAGCTTGTTCTTGCCGAATCACCATTTTTCATCGCCTAAATCCGTCGCTGCATGTGCAAATGCCGCATGAACAAATCTGGAATAAAATCGCATTTTTGTGCCCGAAACTTTTCCCCGGCGTTTGCGCAACTGGGCGAATCCCCCTACAATATAAAAGAAGCGGAATTGCAGGAAAGGTCTGTCTTTTAGAGATGCCGAAGGAAAAGATTCATCCCAATTACGATACAGTGCGCGTGATTTGCGCCTGTGGTAGCAACTTTGAGACGCGCTCGACCCATAAGGGCGACATCCGCGTGGAAATTTGCTCGGTTTGCCACCCGTTTTTTACGGGCAAACAGCGCTTGGTGGATACGGCTGGCCGCGTGGAGCGGTTCCGTCGCAAGTACGCCAAGGTGCTCGAGGCCAACAAAGCCAAGGCGCAGTAGGCCGAAGCGACAGGTTTACGAACAAGGCCTCCGCTGCGGCGGGGGCCTACGCGTGTCTGAGATAAAAGCGAAACTGCATTTTCCCTTTCAGGTGATTGCATGACGCGCCGGGGTTTCACCGTGCAGAAACATTGGGACAATCCGGTGGAGCACGCTATGCCCGCCGCGGCGCGGGTTCCGTCACAACTGCGGATCGGCACGCTGGCCGTGCGGCCGGCGACGGTGCTGGCGCCGATGGTTGGCGTTACCGATACGGTCTTCCGGCGCTTTATCCGGCACGCCAGCGCCTTGAGCGGGGATGCAGCTGTGTCTGTCGATGCGGCTGTGACCAACGAGCAGTCGGGCTGTGGACTGTTGGTGACCGAGTTCACCTCGGCCGACGGGCTGAGCCGTATGCGCGAGGCTAAGCGGCGGCGCTACCTTACCTTCTATGACGACGAACATCCCATCGGCGCGCAGTTGTTTGGCGCGCATCCGGAGACGCTGGCCGATGCGGCGCGGATTGTCGAGGAGTCAGGCTTCGATCTGGTGGATTTGAATCTGGGCTGCCCGGCCAAGCGCGTGGTGGGATCGAATGGCGGCTCGGGGCTGCTGCGCGACCTGCCGCGGATCGAGGAGATCTTCCGCGCCATTCGCAAAGCGGTGAAGATTCCCTTTACCGCCAAGTTCCGTATGGGCTGGAATGAGCAGGAGATCGTCTGCGTGGAGTTGGCGCGAATGGCCGAGGCCGAGGGGTTGAACGGCATTGCGCTGCACGCGCGGACGCGCGAGCAAGGCTATAGCGGCCAGGCGCAGTGGCAGTGGATCGGCGCGGTCAAACAGGCGGTGAAGATTCCCGTCATCGGCAATGGTGACATCCGCACGCCGGAAGACGCGGCAGCGATGGTGGCCGAGACCGGTTGCGACGCAGTGATGATCGGCCGCGCGGCCCCGGCCAATCCTTGGATCTTCCGGCAGATTGCGCAATATACGGCCACGGGTAGCTACAGCCAGCCTACGGCTGCGGATCGCTACCGGATGATCCGCGCCTACTTTGAGATGCTGCTGGCTGATTCGGCGGCCTCAAAGGATTTGCCGCGCGACGCGCGGCTGGGCGATCCGGCGGGCAAGATGAAGCAGTTCGCTACATGGTTTACGCACGGCGTGCCGGGCGGGGCCAAATTGCGTGCGGCGATCTATCAGGCACGTACCGGTGAAGCGGTGCTGGCCGAAGTCGAGCGATTCTTTACGCCGCGGCTGGCTGCGGGCGCGGCCTTCGAGCCGGAGATGAGCGAGGAAGGCGAAGCTACGGAGCAAAGCTCTTCCAGAGCGACGCTGTTTTGCGATTGATCCTGATTAAGATGAATTACACACAGATAGATAGGTACAGATGAGTATAGAGCGAACAAAATTCGTCTATCTGCCTCTAACTTAGTTTGATGGAAGGCAAAGTAACTAAGTAAGGCGGATAGAGTGTCCGAAATTAGGACACTTTTCTATAGAAAAATCTTAATCAATATATTCTTCAAATTGTTCGGCCAGCGCTAAGAGGGAAGGATCGGCGTTAAGATTTTCGCCTGCGTCGGCCGTGACTAATGGCCCAACGCCCAGTGAAGCCAATTGGCTCATAAGCGCTTCCGGATCGATATGAGAGCGGTCGACAAGATCGCTGAGCGTGGTTTCGATATATTCCCGGTCAACAGGCTGGATTATTTTTATCCAGTCTGGCCGAACAAGGATGCGCGCCACTTCTTCCTCTGGCCAAAGTGCAAGAAGAATGATTCTGCTTCTAGGCAGCGCCGAGTCGCACTTCGCGGGTTTGTACGCGAGGGCACAATAATGAATTCGGCGATTGGCTTCGAACTTTGCTTTCGTCACGCTCATTTTTCCGTAGAACGGAGTCAAACATCGATTCGAAGATTTCTGGCAGCAGCCTGGGGCGGGCAAGTCTATCCATACACTCAGCGAATCTTTGCAGTGCCGAGGGAGTCTTCCATTCGTCGGGAAGTCTTTGTATCTTTCGCTCCAACGAATTCGTGCGAAGTGTTCCCGCGGCTTTCTGTAAGTTTACGATAATTCTAGAACTCGTAGACGGATAGATGCGCCAATCAAGATACTGCGATGCTTCGAAATGAACTCTCTGTTCCCCTTTTGGGCCTCCAAACATATGTCCATGATCGATGAACAAGACGTTGAGGGTGCGATGGATATCTTCCCGGAAAATTGCTTGGCGGTTATCGGCGTGCCGTGAGCAGATATCGAGCAGCCAGGCCAACCAGAAGTCCGTGCGATTGGTGACGCGGTTGAAGAAGGCGCCAGGAAGAATTTCCAGCAGCCGCGATCCATCTTCACCTAAGAAGCGAGATCCAAAGCATAGTATCTGCGCGGAACGCGGGCGGAGATTTCCGGCTTGTGCACTGCAACTCGGATTCTGATCGAGAAAAGAATCCGTCGCGATGAGCGGCGACCAGTCTGGAACCGGCAGGTTGAATGCCCGATACAATTCCGTTCCCGCCGCTTCGTTGAAAAGCAAGTTAGGACTTTGATGCATGCACGGAAGCTTGACCACGTAAAGATGACCATCACTTGCTTCCGCAAGGATTGGCTGCGCGGTGCCCGGAAGATTGCGAATAAAACGCTTAAGCCAAGGACATTTATTAGAGATACTGGCTGACATGGCTCCCTACCCGTAGTGCGACGTCAATGCAAGACCCGAAGGAACGTTTCTGGAGAACCACCTACATGTACGGCAACCAGTGCGAAGACAGCCATTTATAAAAAAGCTTTACCCTAAGCCCCAGAAAGACAAGGATCTGTTGAACGGGCATTGCTTATGCCTATGCGTGGATTATTGACATCTTTTCCACTTTTCCACAGCTGTTTGAGGACGACTCTACTGGAATCACACTCTTGCGTCAATGGAACCACCCTATATTTAGGATCATAGTCAGTAAACACTTGCTAGCCGATATGTTATCGACCACTGACATTAGCCTGGAGGAGAATAAGTAATCGAATGACCGCCAAATTTGGGCAAATAATGGGAACCAAGAAAAGATCAATGATGATTATTTATGGCCTACTGATGGTGGACACTAATATAAATTCATCCGCAATCAATTTTCGGTTGTCGAGTAAGTTCTTATTCCTGAATAGAAGACCATCGCCGATCGGTTCGCAGGCAAAAATAGAAAATAAATAAAAATAGTTTGAAATTTTCTTCTGAAAATGCGGATTACGAACCCGCCATAGAAGGTGTGCGATGCAATTCGTCATGCATCAGCGGTGTTAAGTTTACTTTTACATGCCGTGATGCGGCTCGGGCGCAAGGGAAGCCGACCGGTTGAGGGCTATCGCCGGACCTCTGCTCACTCGGTAGCCGATGCAATTCTTCATTCATCGTTGGCGTTAAATCGATGCCGCGGCGCGGAAGGGAGGTATTTCGGAGAGGATTTTTAGATGGTTTCGATAAATACGTAAGCATATTCAACCTTATGGGTTACTTTTTTGATCTTTTGACCGAGCTTAAATTTAAAGCCGCATCCGCAAGCAAAACCGACCGATGCGCGGCAGATCTTCGGTGCCCGGTCGGGTAGACTTACGCTTCCGCGGTTCTCACCGTAACCATGGCTTCATTAAGAAGGGGCAGACCAATGCCGCGAGCGCTCGAAATGCTGTTCGATTTCGACATCAGCACGTCGGTCCAGAAGGTAGTGAACTCGTCAAGTGACTTTTGCGGTTTTAGCCGGGAACCGATTTGTGCAGAATTGAGACGCAGGAGTCCGGTTTGAGCAATGGCCGAAAAGGCCATCGTTGCGGCCGTGAGCGCCGGGTCAAGGTTTCTAATTTGCCCCGCCTTCATGTTGGCGTCTAGGCAGTCCGCAATCTCCTTGAAAATAGCGCCAAGACACATCGTGCACATTTCTTCTGCTGTCCCATGTACTTCCAGATAGGCGATCATTATCAATCTGACCGCTTGCGGCACGTAAGTGGCGACATCGTGCAGGAGCGCGACGATTTGCAGCAAGGTGTCAGTCGATTGCGGCACGTCGCTGATTTTGTGCAGAAAACTGCTGCGCTTGGCAACCGTTTCCAGGCTCGACTGCAGCGTGGCCAGGAACAGCTCTTCCTTGCTTTCATAATGGCGGAAGAGCGTTACTTCACTCAGGTTGGCCAATCGGGCAATTTCACGGGTACTTGTGCCGTGAAAGCCCTGCCGCGCGAAGATCATGGTGGCGGCTTGTAATATACGGGCGCGTGAATCTAATGCTCTTGGATTGATAGACTGTCGCATGGCCTTCCCAAAAATTGAAAATGTTAACGTTAGCGGAAGCTCGGTTAACGCATTCTGGCGTTCGGCAAATGCCTTAAAAATCGCGGCGGATCATGCGTGCACGCGGCCGCCAGAGATGGGCAATTTCCAGATCACACTGCTGAAATTTCGAAGTCCGTACAGAGAACTCAGCGTTCCCGCCGCGCAAGGTGAATCGAAGCCATAGATACTGCGCAACGAGTTGAGTTTAAGTGCGCAATAAATGCCAGCGCGCGCATTTGTGCGCCGGCGAAACGCTGTATTACGCCGCCATCTGAATGGGAGTTTTCATCTGAATCAGCGCCATAGTTGCAAAGTATGCATTTATTGCGCTATTTTGCGCCAATATGCGCCATTATGGCGTGGTTGAGAACGAATGGCCGTGGCGCATGGTAATGTTCTGACATGTATGCAACACTTTCTTTTGTGGTATGAGCGAATAAGGAATGGGGGAGAGGCGCTGGGGAAGAAATTTGAAATAATGTCTTTATTATCAAAAATTTGGTAATTAGTTTTGGCTTGATGCGTGTGGGCAAGCGCTTTCTATACGGCAATTCGTAAAAGAGGAAATGCCAATCCTAGTCAGTTGGGTGTGGTACGGCATATGCCTGAGTATTTGATGGAGACAAAGTGGGCCGAGTCGAGAAGTTTCTCGATAAAGTACGTTCCGCAAGCGATTTAGCGGTAGCAGTAGAGCCACCAGAAAATCAACCGCTTGGATTTCTGGCGCCATTTGTTTCCGCGCTGCAGGCTATGCATCTTGCGTTACGAGCAGGATGCAAAGCTCGATGCGGAAAGTGGTTTCCGGCGCGAGGCGCGTTGCCGGAGATACGCTTTCGACGAAAGCGACGAATTGTGGTTTGTTGACGCGGCTAAAACGACGCTGGAGACACTTCAGCCGTTGCATGGTTGCTCCCCCTTATGAGGGTATTTGTAAAACGGTTCAGACAAATGTCCTCTCCAGATCCAGCAAAGATCTTTTAGCGCGAAGCTGCCTGACTCCTCCTGTGCATAAGCAGTATCTTCCCGTGCAACTGGAGGCCTAACCCGCGCGAGGTGCTTTTTGGGAGAGCGGATGAAACCGAGGAAGAACGAACCCATTGGCTTTCGGTCCAGACTTGACGGATGGAAGGCGATTGCCTCGTATTTCGAGCATGGACGCCGGACGGTTCAGCGCTGGCATGCGGATTTCTCCATGCCGGTTCATCATATCGGTGGTGACCGCGGCCATGTTTTTGCCTATGTCGACGAACTGGAAACCTGGCTGCAAAGCCGCGACTCTTCCTCTGACCCGAAGATTGACTGGCAGGATCACGTCTTTCCCGCTCCTTTACCGAACGATCGCGCGAGTATAAGCGGTACCTCTTTTTTGACCGCCGAGAGGCAGCGTTCGGCCGAGTTTGTCGATCTGGCGCTGAAAAAATGGAAAAATGTTTCCAGCGACAATTTACAGCCGATTGCGAGGTTGCTGCGCATGGCGGTCGATCTTGATCCCTTCAGTGTGCCGGCTTTGGCGTACTCCGCGGCGGTGATGATCGCGCAGGGGCTGTGGGGCGATCAGCCGGGGTCAATTTCCTACCGTTCCGTCACGGCGGTCTTGCGGCAGGCCGACGAACTCAATTCTTCTTTCGTTTTGACGCGCATTTTAGCCGGCTGGCTTCATCTGGTCGTGGATCGAAACTGGTCCGCGGCGCGCCGTTTGTTTGAAGAAACCCTGCAAACGGCGCCGCGCAATCCCATTGCACAGACCGGTCTTGCCATGCTGCACATTGTCGAGGCCAAGCCGGGCCAAGCTGCCGATATTTATGCCACGGTTATCGAGGGGCTGCCACTGAACGCCTTTGTCATGGGCCAAAGCGCATGGGTTGACTATCTGGCCGAGGACTACGAGCGGGCGATTGCGAAGATTACTCATGCGCGAAGAGGGGGCTGTTCCGGCCGCTCGTTTGACGTAGTGGAGGCGCTGAGCCTGTTGCAAATTGGAGACTCTGCTCGCGCCATTGAACACATCGAGGAACTTTATCGAAGCTCGTCGCATGGACCTGTTCTGACCGGTGCGCTCGGCCGGGCCTACAGCATCTCCGGTTTTGTTGGCAAGGCCAGCGAAATTCTGGAGACGCTGACGAAGGATGCGGCTCCGGGCATGAACAACAAAAGCTACGCCGCGGCGCTGATCTATACAGGGCTAGGCGAATCGCAAAAAGCCGTGGAGGCCCTGGAGGCCTGCTATCGCGGCGGTTCGGTCTGGAGCCTGGCTTTCCACTGCGACCCGGCGTTTTCGCCGTTGCGCGAGGAGCCGAACTTTCGGCGGCTTCTCGACCGCATCAACTATCCGGTTCATGGATAGCCGATCGGCGTAAATGTCGGCCTTTGATTTTGTAGCGGAAAAATTGCAGCGCCTGTCTCCTGACCGGAGCGCCGTGGCGACCGCGGGTTTCCTAACTCGCATTCCTCTATCCAATAAAACAGAATCAAATCGTGTGGCCAGAAAGCTACGGCACAACCTCGAAGGCAATGGCGGGCAGCATGTCGAGCGGCGTGGGTTTGGCGTTGTTTTTCTGCTGTGAGGCTTCTACGATCAGGTTGCCCGCCACGCCGGGTTTGAGCTTGGCGTCGGCGCGCAGGCTGAGTTGAAGAATCTCTCCGCTCTGTTTTACTTCGGCAAGGCTGATGCCGGTTGGCGGATCGTCGAGGGCCAGTTTGATCTGGTTGCCGGCCAAATTTTTAGGAATCTCCAGACGATATTGCGCTACTCTACCTGCGGGAATCTGCAAACGATAGGAGGGAGCGGTCCATAACGGCTTGCGATGCTCCTTGCCGACGATCCAGATCAATCCTTGTTGCGCGGGTACGAAGTGATGCCAGGCGAAGGCCTGCATGCGATCGTCGGCGGCAATCGCTTCGTGGCGCACGCGCGCTCCCGCAATCATTGCTTCGGCTTCGATCACGAGCCGATGCGGCGCGACGATGGCTTCGGGCGGCGCGGTTAGCGTGATGCGCGTCGCCTCCACGCCGGCGGTAATTTCTCCGCCGCCGAGAATAAGCCCCGAGGGTCCGTCTTTAATGCGCAGCTTGACCGCGTTGTTGAATCCGTCGCGGCGCAGCAGCAGCACGGCGACGGGCGTGGTTTTGCCGGGATGCAGATTGATGCTGGAAGGCGCGATCCGCAGTTCGAAGTCGGGCCGCGGTTGGCCGATGCGCAGACGGTAGGCGAAATCGGGGCCGCCGTTTTGTTCGCTGTCGGCCAGTTGCAAATAGTAACTGCCCTTGGCGGAGAAGCGATAGGCGATCTTCGCGTCGGTCTGATCGGTGAGCAGCGCGGCGCCCTTGTCTTCAAAGCCGTCGTTGAAGGCAAGCTGGCTGCCGCGCGCGTCGGTGAGCGTGAGCGATGAGGCTAGCGGCGAGCCGAGACGCCGCGCCTCGACTTCTGCCACGATCTCTTCACCGGCGTTGGCGTCAATGCGGAAATAAGCTGTCGCGCCGGGATGATCCAAGCGGCCGTTGACGATTCGCGGCAACTTGATGCGCTGTGCGTGTGCGGCCGTGGCGGCCGAATGGGATGCGACAGTTTCGGGCAGCGAGTCGATCGCATAGGCAACCGGATTCGCTGTCTGATTGCTTTCGGGTGCGGAAAAATCTTGTACTCCTGACTGGCTCCAGTCGGGCTTGAACTGTGTGCGATCGAGATTCCAGCCCGCGAGTGCGATCTTGGTGCGCGAGCCGGCGCGGCCGCCCAGAGGAAAGATTCCGGTGACGTAGGGAATTTCGCCGATGGCGATTCTGTAAACAAAATCTTCGCGGCCGCGATTGAGAATATCGCAGACCGAAAGCATGTAGTCGCCATCGGCGGCGATCGTGTATTCGAGGACCGGCTCCTGTTGAAAGCGGAAGTGGTCGGCGTGCGTGAGCTCGTTGCCGGCGGCGTCGGCAAGAGTAAGCGAGACCTGGAACCAGCCGGGCACGGCGTCGGCCATGTAGGGAATGAGCGTGCGCGTCATGGCTGCGACCACGATCGGCTGGCCTTTGCGCGCGTGAAAGCGATAGCGGTCGAGCGCGCCGGGCATCATCTGCCCGTTGACGATGGCGGGCAGCTTGATAGGCAAGGGCGCGGTGGGTGCGTCGGCGTGCGCGCGCGCGGAAAGCGGCAGCCCGCCGCCGGTGGCCAGCGCGGGCGTTACAAACTGGAAGGGACGCACGACCTCCGGCAATTGCGCCACGAGAAAAACAATCGGATCGGTCAGCCCTCGGTCGGTGAGCAGACGCAGTTCGTGATTGCCGGCCGCGGCGTTGGCGGCGATGGTGACGCGCAGGCGCACGGTTTGCGAAAAGGCGGGAGCCATGCGCATGCGCGCGTCCTGGTCAATCTGGCGGTGGAGATCTGCGGCCAGCTTGCGATCCTCGTCGGTCCATGGCGCGGGCGGTGCGGGGGGCGTGGGCGGCGCGGCTTTGCCTCCAGCGGGCGCGGGCTTGCTGGCGTGGCTCTGCTCAATCATCTTCAACTGATTGTGCAACTCGTCTAGATCTTTTTGCGCAAGCGGCTTGGCGAAGCCCACAACTTCGGCTGTTACACCTGTGCCGGAGAAGATCGCTTTCTGCGCGCCGTCGAGGAACTGTCCGCCGACGGTGACTTCAACGCTCGCGCCCTGCCTGCCGCCGGCGGGATAGACGTAGGCGGCGTGCGGCGCATTCTGCTGCGCACAGGCGGCACTCGCAAAGATGAACGCCAGCAGCCATGCGCGCCGCCTCATGCGCGGGCTCCCATGATCTCGCGCAAAATGCCGGCGGTGCGTACGTTTTCTTCCTTGCCGGCGGTGACAAAGGCCGGCTCTCCGAGCGGATGCGGCAGCGCGGCGTGCAGGTCGATGCCCAGTTGCGTGTAGATGCTGGCCAGCATGTCCATCGGATAGACGGGCCGCACGCGCACCTCTTCGCCACGCGCATCCGAGGCGCCCACGACGTGGCCGCCGGCAAATCCGCCGCCAGCCAGCACGGCGGAAAAAACCTGCCCCCAGTGATTGCGGCCGCCATTCCACGGCGCTTCCCATTGCACCTTGGGCGTACGGCCGAACTCGCCGCACCACCAGACGATGGTTGTCGAAAGCAATCCGCGGCTGTCGAGATCGGTGAGCAGCGCGGCCATTGCCTTGTCCATCTCCGGCACGCGGCGGCGCATGGTCTGAAAATTTTCTTTGTGCGTGTCCCATCCGCCCTGGTAATTGATGGTGACGTAAGGCACGCCCTGCTCGACCAGACGGCGCGCCGCCAGGCAGGACTGGCCGAAGGTGTTGCGTCCGTAGCGGTCGCGCATGGCGTCGCTTTCCTGCGAAAGATCGAAGACCTTGCCGGCGTTGCCTAGAATCAGGTCGTAGGCTTGCCGCTCGGCATCGTGCCAGGGCGTAAGGCGCGTATCGTTGCCGAGCGAGTGGTCGAGCGCATCCAGATCGTGCAGCAGGCGGCGGCGGTTCTGCTGGCGCTGATCGCTGACCCCTTGCAGCACCACGCCTTCGACGGCAAAGCGCTGTTGCGCCGGATCGCCGCCGGTGGCGAAGGGGCGATAGCGCAGGTTGAGAAAGCCCTCTTCGGAAAAACGTCCCTGCGGCTCGGTGAGAACGATATAAGGCGGAATCAGCCCCTTGTAGCCGGCCTTCTCGCCTTTGAAGAGAGAGGCCACCGCGCCGGCGCATGGATACACGTCTTTGCCGCCCGAAGCGCGGCCGGTCTGCACTTCGTAGGATGCGGTCTCGTGGCCGTTGACGCCATGCGTCATGCCGCGAATGATCGAATACTTGTCGGCGCACTTGGCCAGATTTGGCATCAGTTCCGAAATTCGAATGCCTTTGACGTTGGTCTCGATCGGCGCATTCAGCGGGCCGCAGTAATCGCTTCCGGCCTCGGGCTTGGGATCGAAGGTGTCCAGATGCGACGGCCCGCCCCACATCCAGATTTGGATGANNGCCGCGCCCGCGCCGGCAGCCGCGCCCAGGCGCAGAAGATCGCGCCGCGAAAGTTCCGCATGCGAGGGCGGATGAAGAGTCGGCTTATCGTTGTTCATGGCGTGAGCCTCCGGACGATCAATTAAATCGTCGATTAGTGCCGATAGACAAACTCCGTGCTGTTGATTAGCGCCCAGGCTAGATCGACGCCGGCCTGGCGGCGGTTGACTCCGCCCGTGCGCGCGTAAGTGGCGGCGATCTTCAACTCCTCTTCGGTCGGATAGCGGGAGAGGATCGTCAAATAAAGTTGCGTCGCCATGGCGCGCTGGTCAGAGAGCCGATAGATCGCATCGAGCGCCGGCCCTTGTTCGATCATGCGTTCGATGTGGCTGGAATTGAGCAGATGCAGCCGTTGCGCCGTCGAGGGCCGGTTGTTGCGCTCCGATTCCANNCTGGAGATGCTGCCGTCGGGCAATGCGATGGCGCGCTCGCCCTCGGGCACGATCGTGTACGGCTCCGGAACGGCGCTCGAATATTGCTCGCTGCTTCCGGTGATCTGGCCGAGCGCGTCGATCAAAACTTCAGCGTCCAATCGACGAACCGTGTAACTGGCGAAATGTTTAGCGGCCGGCGCGCCGCGCCGCACCGAGCTGAGTTGATAAACGTTGGAGTTCAGAATCAAGCGATAAATATGTTTCTGATCGTAGCCGGAATGGACGAACTCCATCGCCAGATAGTCGAGTAGGTCGGGATAAATAGGCGGATTGTCGGGCCGCATGTCGTCGGGTTCGTCAACGATGCCGCGGCCGTAAAGCCAGGCCCAGATGCGGTTGACGAGATTGCGCGCAAAGAAGGGATTGTTGCCGCCGATCAGCCAGTCGGCAAAAATCTGCCGGGGATCGACGCCGGGCTGCAGGCGCGCTGTGGTTCCATCGGGAAAGACCGCATCGGTTGGCAGCGGCTTGTTGCGATCGTAATAAACAATCTCTTCCTTCCACTCGCCGGTGGGTTTGTAGCCGACCTGCGAAAAGAAGGCNNCGCGCCGCCGCTTGCGCCAGCGATTGCGGATCGCGATTCTGCATCGCGCGATAAAAGTTGACCGGGCCGACGCGGAAGTTGCTGCCGCTAGCCGTCAGCAGCTCATGCGCAAACCGGTCGTATGGTTGGTTGGCTGTAAGCGAGTCAAGCAGCCAGCGGTTATACTCGCGCGCCGCCGTCGGCCACAGATCGATAGGGAACTCGGCTTTGATGCAGAGCAGATCGCTCCACTGCATTGCACGGTAAACGGCGAACTCGTTGCGCGCGAGCAGCCGGTCAATGAGCGCTGTGCGCCGGCCGGCCTCGCCGCCGCCGAGGAATGCCTTTGCCTCATCGGCCGTGGGCAGCGTGCCGATCGCGTCGAGATAAACGCGGCGCAAAAATAC
>PMHC01000296.1 GCA_003156495.1 Acidobacteriaceae bacterium | reverse complement strand
CACAAGGGCTATGAGCTGGAAGCGGGCGACAAGTGGGTCGATTCGCCTGCGGACAATCACGAAGAGCAGGTGATCAAGAATCTGCTCAAACGCGTATACGGCGAAGACAAGCAGCATTGGCACAAGGTGGTCAAGGATCTGCGCGGCGTTTCAGAAGAGACGACGACCGGCGTGCATCGGCTTTACAAGATGATGGAGCAAGGCACGCTGCTGGTGCCGGCGATCAACNNTACGGCGACGTGGGCAAGGGCTGCGCGCAGTCGATGCGCGGGCAGGGAGCGCGGGTGATCGTCACCGAGATCGACCCGATCAACGCGCTGCAGGCGGCGATGGAAGGCTACGAAGTGGCCACCATCGAAGACACGCTGGGCCGCGGCGATATTTACGTGACCTGCACCGGCAATGTGGACATCATCACCATCGAGCACATGCGGAAGATGAAAGACCAGGCGATTGTCTGCAATATCGGCCACTTCGACAGCGAAATACAGGTGGACAATCTGAATGGCGAGCCGGGCATCGAGAAGCTCAACATCAAGCCGCAGGTGGACTTTTATAAATTCACCGACGGCCACGGAATCTTTGTGCTGGCCGAGGGACGGCTGGTGAATCTGGGCTGCGCCACGGGCCATCCGAGCTTTGTGATGTCGAACAGCTTCGCTAACCAGACATTGGCGCAGATTGATTTGTGGAAGAACCGCGACACCTACAAGGTGGGTGTTTACACGCTGCCGAAAAAGCTGGATGAAGAGGTAGCGCGGCTGCATCTGGAAAAGATCGGCGTGAAGCTGACGCATCTGACGCCGAAGCAGGCCGACTACATCGGCGTGCCTGTCGAGGGTCCGTTCAAGGCGGAGAGCTACAGATACTAGGCTAGCGACGTGGCCGGAGAATTTCGATCCTTAGCGAAGTGCTTCCCCGGTCTCAAAATCGAGACCGGGGGCACCCCACGAGGGTACAAGTTCAGGCGGTCACGGAGCTAGGTGTCAGGGAACAGACGGGCGGCTCGCGATGCGGGTCGCCCGTTGTGCGTTGAGGGGTTACGTGCGGATGAGGTGGTGGAAGAAGCGCCAGAAGGCGCTGTGCAGCAGTTCGCTTTGCCGGGTTTTAAGCGCCTTGTAGGAACGCTCGACGTAGAGGTCGAACTCTGGCGGCCAGCCAATGCTCGAGCGGCGCTCGGAGTAGTCGCCATCGGCCCATCTGGTGAGCAGCGCCTTGTAGCCGACGACGTGAGTGACGAAATCGAGCAGGCATTGCGGCATTTCTTCTTCGACGATCAGGTGGGCGTTTTCAATGATGATTTTTTCGCGCACGTCGTTCAAGGGCATGAAGATGGTGGTCATCCAAAGAACCCACTCCTTCATTTCCTCGTCGTGGATGGGGTGGCACTGGGTTTTGCCTTGTTTTTTAAGCAGGGCGCGGTAGGCGATGTTGCCGGTGATGGTGGCCACGTAGAGCGGGCCGTAGAACTCATTGAGACGCTGGTTGACCAGACGCAGGCGGTCGGCGTGGCTGGCCATGAGGCGATTGCTGTAGAAGGTAACCAGATAGCCGATGAAAGCCAGCGCGACGGTGAGCGTGAACATGCCTTGCGAGGTGTTGGGCGAGAAGAGCTGCGGTAGATCCATAGCTGATTCGATTGGCCTTTTGCGAAAAGTATACGCGCGCCAGCCGGCCAAAGCGCGGCGCGAATTACAACCAAGCGATACCGCGATTCCCGATTTGCGACCGCGCGCTACAAGGGGAAAGCGGCGGCTTTAGTTGATCGTGCCATTGTCGGTAGCGTAGGAAACCGTGATCGCCGGATTGCTGGTGAGCTGCGTGTCTGACAGAAGCACGGTATAGACCTCGCCGCCGGTCAGCGAAAAAGACTGCTTGGCATAGGTGGTGGTGGTGCTTCCCGCTGCGGTGATATAGATCGTGACGGTTTGCGATTGAAAGGTGATGTAGCCCGTTATATTGCCCGAAGTCAGACTGGAATAGACCGCGATGGCGTTGGCCAGGGTGCTGCCAGAGGGAACGACGTAGATGTCAACCCCGGTGGTGATTTTGGCGGACTCGTTGATAAAGCGAAAGGCGGAGTGACCGCCGGCGGCCTCGGTCGATTGATCCTCAAGAATGTTGACGGTGTAGCCGGTTCCGGAAGCGCCGTTATCGGTAATGAGGATGGTGTGCTGTTTGCCGGCCAGAATGGTGCCGTTGGTAGAGAGCAATGTGGTCGTAGGGGTGGCATGCTCAACGAGTTTGATGAGCGCGTTGCTGCTGGCCGTCAGCGTGCCATAGGGGGAAATGGTGCCCTCGCCCATGTTGGAGGCCAGCGTAACGTCCTCGACGATCGCATCGAAAGCGGGCGCGTTGTAGGAGGCGTCGATGACGCGCACCAAGCTGGACTGGGTGTAGGTAGCGACATTTTCGCAGGCCGTGAGACCTAAGGCCAAGGCAAGCGAGGCTCCCGCAGCAATGGCGAATCCGAGCGCTCCCAGCCGTCGCGTATCTCTCATCAGAACACTGTTCTCCGTCGTTTTTATTCGATCCATTGGGAATACCTTCCCATGGTACAGCGAATGAATGGAAAGGCGTTATGACTTTTTTACCATGAGGAGCAAAGCCCGGCGGCAGGTACCGGCGAAGATACGGGCTAGCAAGGGAGTAGGGAAGAACAGATTCGCCGCCAAGCTCAAAAAGCTGTCTTACAATCGACGCATGAGCTTTCCTGTCACGCGGATGCGCCGTTTGCGCCGTACCGAGCCGTTGCGCGCCCTGGTGCGCGAAACCTCGCTCGATCCCGGCGACCTGATCTACCCCCTCTTCGTCTGTCCTGGAAAAGCCGTCCGACACCCCATCGTCTCCATGCCCGGCGTTTTCAACCTTTCGGTTGACGAAGCCGTTGCCGAGGCCGAAGAATGCGCCGAGTTGGGCATTGGCGGCCTGCTGTTCTTCGGCCTGCCCGAGTCAAAAGACGAACAGGGCTCCGGCGCCTGGGCTGAAGATGGCATCGTTCAGCAGGCGTTGCGCGCGTTGCGAAAATCTTCCGCCGCGCAAAAACTCGTTCTCATCGCCGACCTCTGCCTTTGCGAGTACACCAGCCACGGCCACTGCGGCNNGGGCCGGGGCGGACGTCATCGCCCCGAGCGGCATGATGGACGGCCAGGTCGGGGCGATCCGGGCCGCCCTCGACGCGGCGGGCTTCGCCGAGACCTCGATCCTCGCCTACAGCGCGAAGTACGCGTCGGTGATGTACGGACCCTTCCGCGATGCCGCCGACTCCGCGCCGCAGTTCGGAGACCGCCGCAGCTACCAGATGGACGGGGCCAACCTCCGCGAAGCCCTGCGCGAAATCTCGCTCGATCTTGACGAAGGCGCCGATATGATCCTGATGAAGCCCGCCATGCCCTACCTCGACGTCGTTCGCTCGGCCCGCGACCGGTACGGCGTGCCTATGGGGGCCTACCAGGTCTCCGGCGAATACTCCATGCTGCAAGCAGCTTTTGAGAAAGGCTGGCTCGACCGGAAGCGCGCCATGCTTGAGTCGCTGGTCGGCATTCGCCGCGCCGGCGCCGACTTCATCGTTACCTACTTCGCTAAGCAAGCCGCCAAGCTGCTGGGGTAAAGCGTGTCGACACAGCCCATTTTGACTAGTTCGGCGAGGGCTTTTCCACGTGATCGACAATAAGTATCTTCACCGGGCCGGTGCGTTTCACGAGCCGCAAGCCTAACTGCTTTTTCAATGCTTCGACCAATGTGGGATTTCCAGGACCGGGAACCCTTATATCCGGAGCATCGACTGGAGGCGAAAAAGAAAACTGCAATTGCAGATCGTATTCGCCTTTAAGCCCGGTCTGATCCAGTATCGGTAAACCATATAATCCGCCCTGGAGTTTTCCGACTGTTCCTAAAAAGCCGGTCACGCTATTCATGGTTACCGCCGTCATGGTTGTATGAAGCAGATAATTTTGGTCGAAGTCCGAATGCATTTCTCCACAAAGGGGTAAAGTTTTTCCGCCAGAAGGCGTTTGCGCCGCCGGACGATTCGCATGTGTGCAGGGCGTGCTTTCGGAATGAACGCGCAGTTGCGGCCCAAGTTTGCCGGGAGTATCCAAAATCAGCGTATAGACCGGAGCCTGACGCGTTTCATAATGAACTTTGAGCTTGAAACGATCCTCTAGTAGCGATCGCAGCATCTGGCGCATCTGCGTCTCGGTCGGTACTCCTTCGGCGCGCGCTTCAATATCGTATCTTTCTCCGATTCCATGCAACGCTTTATCTAGCGCTTCGTTTTGCGGGTCGGAATCGGAAAGATCATATGCAAATTTGATGTAATCGATAAGAAAAAAATTCGCCGAAAGTAGCCCGCTGCGCGGTGGTCCGATCATTCCCGTAGCCTTTGCGTGCGAATCGGGCGTGCTTGGCCGGATCGAAGCCGCCTCGAACATCAATCTGGCGGCCTTGGCCTGAGAATCGTCCGCGGCCTGGGCGGCGGCGCGCTCCAAGCCGAAAACTACCGGAAGAGCTACGGCGATTAGCGCCGCCAGTGCCAGCAACGACTTGGTCCGCCAGGTGAGTTGAATGCGCTTCGGCATAGTCATAATCCGCAAAATGCGCTTTTTCAGATCGGATCCCGTAACGCCCGCGGCGCAGGGCAGCGGCGATTCGACGTAGAACTTGCACACGTTGAGAATCCCTTCGGCATAGATTTGCGCTACATTTCCCGATTGCACAACCGTTTCGTCGCAGGCGCGTTCGCGCTCCTCGACCAGACGTGCCTCCATCCACCAAACCAGCGGATGAAACCAGAACAGCGTTTCTACAAGCATGTGAATCGTAAAGGTCAGATTGTCGCGGCGGCGCAAATGACAAAGCTCATGCGCCATAATCGCTCGCAGTTGTTCGGTCGTAAGCCGCTCGCGGATTCCCGCGGGCAACAGCAGCACCGGCCGAATGATCCCGAAGATTCCCGGCTCGATCGCGGCCGGCGATGCCCGTACGGAAAGACCGGCAATCGTTTCGACATGTTTCGCCCTGCGCGCGGCCGAAAAAATCTTCCACCATCCGCGGCCGAAGCGAAGCGCAACCCAAAGCGCTCCGCAGATCCAAACAAAAAGGAGAAGAAACGGCAGCCAATTCGCGTGAGCCGTGGACAGACTTGCCTGCCGCGTCGCTACCGATACACTGGCAAATTGCGTTTGCGGAAATGGCTGCGCGATCTGCCCCACAAAATTTGTTGCCGGCAGCGTCGCCGTCGTGGTTTGCGACGGAAACAAAGGCCGCAACCGCTCGCCGGCGGCAAACAACAGCGAAAAGGGCAGCAAAAATTTAATCGACGCCGCCAGCCACACCCAGTAGCGTGCTCGCGCATGGTGCTTTCGCAGCAGAAGCGCCAGCAACCACGCGATTCCCACCGCTGCCGTCGACTGCCAAAGGTGATTGACCAGCGCCGCCGTCCACTCCGCGTTCCATTCAGCCGGAATCATCATGCCTTCTCCTTTTCCGCGAGTTCCCGCAGCATTTGCTCGGCTTCCTTTACGTCTTCAAGGGATAACTTGCCGGTTTCGATCAATTGCGCCATCAGTGGTTGCGCGTGGCCGCCAAAGACAGCCAGCAAATCGTCGACGAGCCGGCGCTGCGCGGCATCGCGCGAAATGCAGGCCGCGAAAAGGTGAAAATTCCCGATTTTCTTGACGCGGCGCACCACGCCCTTTTCTTCCATTCGATACATGGTGGTCTGAATGGTGGTGTAGGCGGGCCTGCGCCGGGCCTGCAACGACTCCAGCACCTCGCGAATCGAGCACTCTCCCCGAGCCCACAGCACCTCGATGATCTGGTATTCCAACTTTGACAATTTGGGCGCAGCCACGGCTACCTCCTATGCGTGTAGTTATGTTTACTACATGTGTAGTTTTTAGTCAAGCGCGTAATGCGCTCGGAATTGAGCCGGCTTGCTACGGAGCAATTCGGCGTTACGGGCAGGCAAAGGCCCGACGCCACTTTGGTGTTTTACGCCCACAGGAGAGAAGCGGTAGCGCGCGAAAAAACCGCCACAAGCTGTACGTCAGCAGCGCCATTCCGCCGCGAGGTTATGATGCGTTTACTAAGATATACGGAAATCAAATATAAAATATCGCCTGCTTTTATGATGTAAATCGCTTATTGTCAGCATATGCTAGTTTGTGCAAATAATTTAGTAAACTAAATTTTCCACCTATCTTCCCCAGAGAAATCTCAATAAAATGCTCCGACCAGGGCTAATGGGCCTTTCTTTCGACTCGAATGCCTTCTTTATCAAAGCGCTACATTTGTATACCAGCATCGTCAAATACTCTGCTAAACTCCGCCTATGGACCCTCGCATCAATCCTTTCTCGCCTGGAGCCGGTTCTCCGCCCCCAAAGCTGGCCGGCCGCTCCGCTCTGTTGCAGGAGGCCGGTCTGGCGCTGGACCGTATGCGCCGCGGCCTGCACACACGCAGCATGGTTCTGGTCGGTTTGCGCGGCACGGGAAAGACCGTGATGCTCAACCGCATTGAGGCTCTTGCACGCCAGGACGGCGCGCTGACGGTCGTTCTCGAAGCTGGCGAGGAGCGCTCCCTGGCCGAACTGCTCGCTCCCGCGCTCCGGCAGATTCTCTACCGGCTTGGCCTGGAGGCGCCCTCAGGCAACCAGACTCGCCGGGCACTACGCGTGCTGCGCAGCTTTGCCGGCAGCTTCAAGCTACAGCCCGGCCTGGGCGGCTTCGATCAGGAACTGGCCGTCGATCCCGAGGCCGGCGCGGCCGATAGCGGCGATCTGGCCGCCGATCTTTTCTCGCTGCTCGATGCCGTAGCCGCGGCCGCCGTCGAGCGGCAAAGCGCCATTGTTTTCTGCCTGGACGAGATGCAACTGCTGCGCGAAAAAGAAGCCAGCGCGCTGCTGGCCGCCTTCCACCGTATACACGAGCGCCGGCAGCCGCTCATCCTGATTGGCGCCAGCCTGCCGCAGGCGCTCGGTTGGGCTGGCCGCAGCGGTGCAGGCGCCGAGCGGCTCGTAGATTTTCCCGAACTTGACGCGCTTTCGTCGGCCGACGCCGCCGAGGCGCTGCAGATTCCCGCACGCGGCCTGGGCGCTACCTTTTCGCCCGAGGCCCTGACCCGGGCCGTCGAACTCTCCTCCGGCTACCCTTATTTCCTTCAACAGTGGGGTTATGAGGCCTGGAACCAGGCCGCCGGCCCGGTCATCGAATTTGGCGACATCGAGTCGGCCGCCCCCCGCGTCGTCGAGCGCCTCGACCACAGCTTCTTCCGCCTGCGCTTCGACCGCCTTCGCCCCCGCGAAAAGGACTACCTGCGCGCCATGGCCTCTCTCGGCCAGCCGCCGCTGCGCTCGGGCGAGGTCGCCGAACGGCTCGGCGTAAAAATCCAGTCCATCGCCCCGGTCCGCGATTCGCTCATCCGCAAGGGGCTCATCTATAGCCCCGCTTATGGCGAAACCGCCTTTACCGCTCCTTTCTACGGCGAGTTTCTTTTGCACGTTTACAGCGACGAGCCCGCATCGGCTCCCGATCAACCTTGAGCTGGCGCCTTTCGGTGTGTTCTTCTAACGGAAACCTATCCTATGCGCAAACAACTGGAATCCTACTTTGAATTTGCCCGTCTCGGAACCAACTGGCGCACCGAGATTTTGGCCGGCGTTACCACCTTCCTGACCATGGCCTACATTGTGCTGGTCAACCCGGCTATTTTGGCCGATGCCGGAGTGCCTCGGCCCGCGGCTACCGCGGCCACTTGCCTGGCGGCCGCCTTCGGCTCCATCCTCATGGGCGTTATCGCCCGCTATCCGCTCGCTCTGGCTCCGGGAATGGGGCTGAACGCCTATTTCACCTACACCGTCTGCCTTAAAATGCATATTCCCTGGCAAACAGCTCTCGGCGCGGTTTTTCTCTCCGGCGTGCTCTTTTTGGCCATTACCGCTGTCGGCATCCGCCAGATGATTTTGCGCGCCATTCCCCACCAGCTTTTCGCCGCCGTTGCCGGCGGCATCGGCCTGTTTATCGCCTTCGTCGGCTTCAAGAGCGCGGGGCTGGTTGTGCGCGACCCCAACACCCTGGTCGGTCTCGGCAATCTTTGCAACCCCACTACCGCTCTGGCTCTGGCCGGACTGATTCTTATGGCGGCGCTGGAGATCAAGCACGTCAAAGGCGCGATTCTCATCGGCGTGCTTGCTGTCACCGGCGCGGCCTGGGCGCTGGGGCTGGCTCACTGGACGCCGTCATCGGGCGGCATCTCGGCCCTGACCCAGACCGCCTTCAAGCTCGACATCCCCGGCGCAGTCGGCAAAGGCTTGCTGGAAATCGTCTTCGTCTTCTTCTTCGTCGATCTTTTTGACAACCTCGGCACGCTGGTCGCCGTCGCCAAACGCGCCGGGCTGGTCGAAGCCGACCACTCGATTCCGCGGCTGAATCGCATCCTTTTTGCCGACGCCACGGCCACGGTCTTCGGCTCGCTCGCCGGCACTTCGACCGTTACCAGCTACGTTGAGTCCACCGCGGGCGTCGCCGCCGGCGGACGCTCCGGCGTCACCGCCATCGTAACCGGACTACTGTTTTTGGGCGCCATCGCCGTCGCGCCCTTTGCCGCCATTGTGCCGGCGGCGGCCACCGCGCCGGCGCTGATTCTGGTTGGTTCGATGATGCTGACCACTATCGCCGAAATTCAGTGGAGCGATACGCTGGTCGCCGTTCCAGCCTTTCTCACTCTGGTGCTGATCCCGTTCACCTATTCGATCGCCAACGGGCTGGGCTTCGGCATCATCGCCTGGGCGGCGCTGCACCTGTTCGCTCGCCGGGTTCGCCGCCAGGACTGGCTGCTCTACCTGATGGCCGCGTTATTTCTGGCGCGGTTTATCTACCTGGGAGCAAATTAGCTGGGCGCGAATTAGCGTCTGCTACCATGTTGCTCGTTGAACGGAGCCACGATGCATTGGTACGACTATCTGTCCTATTTCTTCGGCGGAGCATTTCTGGCCAATTCCCTGCCCCATCTGATGAACGGGATCTCAGGGCGCTCTTTCCAGAGCCCTTTCGCGAAACCTCCGGGAAAAGGGCTGTCCTCGCCGACCGTGAATGTTTTGTGGGGATTGTTCAATCTCGCAATAGCCTATTTGCTCATCGTTCACATCGGCACATTCAGCATTCACAATTTCTGGCATGTAGCTATAGTGGGCGCGGGAATTCTTTTCATGTCTCTCATGTGTGCCCGCGCCTTCGGCCGTTTCCACAGTGGACGGTAGGCCTATCGGTGGCGTCGCCGGTTGCCCCATTGTTTCCGCGTATGCCGGGGCCCCCACGGACACCGGGGTCCCCGGCGAGCGATTTCTTGCTCGCTGGGGTGAGGTTAGGTCTTCGTCCGTGGGGTGGCTGAGCGGGCAAGGGCAGGAATGGGATGCCGGCATTCTGTTGCCGGACCGCGCTTGCCTCCGCACCCAACTCAAAAACGATGTGCTTTCCCGTACGATGCACGGCCAGAATCGTCCGCCCCGCAAGGCCTTTCGCCTGCCGTGATGGCGGAGTTTTGAAGGTTTGCGGGTGCTTGCCAAACCACACCTGCACAATGCGATCGCCGCGCACGCGTCGGTCCACTCCGCGAGCGACAGTTTCCACCTCAGGTAGCTCAGGCATCGCTTTATTGTAGAGGGTGCGCTGCGCGCTGCGTGCCGCGCATCGATCTCAGCGTCTCACCGCAGATCTTCCGCGAGTTCGCGCTCTTCTTCCTCGCCAGCCGGCACTTGCATGCTGCCCCACTTCTCGAGATAAATGACGCTCAGGGTCATGCCAACGAGGAAAATTCCTACCGAGGTGAACTCCCACGTGTTGAGCAGGCGGTTTTCTTCCGTGGTCTGGTACACCGTCACGCCATGAATGCTGCGCGGAACCACCTGGAGCTTTTCCGGAATCGGTTTCTGCGGCATCACGACTAGATAATGCGTGGAGATGGTGGCAGACGCAATCAGCCCCGCCAGACCAACCAGTAGGAACACGAGCGCAAAGAATTTGAGCGTAGCTAACCGCGCAGCCTTCATCGCATTCGCCTCAGGCCGGTCGCGCTTCCCGGAGCGGCAGCTATCAACGCCGCCGAGAGCCACGTCGACGCTTTAACTGTAGAGCAATCTCCCTCGGCAGCGCCACGATCACGTAGTACTCATTTCCTGGTTACTTTCCCAAATCGACACCCCTCGCTTCCAACCGGACGTGAGCCATGTTTTAGGGCTTGGCCGCCTCGCGCACTACACTGAGGGGAAGAAATGCCCGCGCCCGCCACGGTTACCGACACCATCGCCGCCATCTCCACGCCTCCGGGACGCGGTGGCATCGGCATCGTCCGTCTCAGCGGTCCGCAGGCTGCATCGATTGCGGTGCAATTGGTCCGTCTGCGTCATCCGCTCGAGCACGCTCACGCGCGTTTGGCCGATGTGCTCGACGCCGATGACGACCCCGCGCGCATCGACGAAGCTCTGGTAACATTCTTTGCTGCGCCGAACTCCTACACCGCGGAAGACCTGGTGGAAATTGCCGCACACGGCTCGCCGGTGGTGCTGGAGCTGCTGTTGCGCCGTGCGCTCGCATTGGGCGCGCGCCTCGCCGAGCCCGGCGAATTTACGCAACGCGCATTCCTCTCCGGCCGCCTCGACCTCACGCAGGCTGAAGCGGTCCGCGACCTCATCGACGCGCAAACTCTCACCCAGGCGCGCCAGGCCGCCAGCCAGATGGGCGGTGCGCTCAGCCACCGCGTCGCGCCCGTAAAACAGGCACTCGTCGAGCTCGTCGCGCTGCTCGAAGCCGGCATCGACTTCGCCGAGGACGATCTGGACGTCACGCCGCAGCAGGAAATCGCGCGCCGCATCGCCGAGCTCACCCCGCCGCTGGCCGCGCTCGAAGCCTCATTTGCCCGCGGCCGCATTGTGCACGACGGCCTCACCCTCGCCATCGTCGGTCGCCCCAACGCCGGCAAGAGCTCGCTCTTCAACCGCCTCGTCGAGCGCGACCGGGCCA
>PMHC01000299.1 GCA_003156495.1 Acidobacteriaceae bacterium | reverse complement strand
GATTTATGGGCACTTTAGCGGCACGACTGAAGTCGTCCCCTGTTACAAAACCGCTCGTTGAAAGACATTCTGCGAGTTTTTCCGCAGCCTGTAAAGCCCACGATTTAGGGACCTCTTTACGGCACGGCTCAAGCCGTGCCCCTTCAAAGCCGCTCTGCACCTACAAGAGATTTGTTCTAGTGTTGCGGTTCCCCGGTCTCAGAATCGAGACCGGGGGCACCCGGCATCATGGGGCGCACTAAGGCACTTTCATGAATGGTTGCATCGGAGTATGGATTGATTTCTACCCCACCCTAACCGCATAGAACGCGGTTAGAATGGGGCACCCGGATTTCAGCTTTTAGCTTTCAGCCTGATGCTTAGAACGCAGCGCTTGCGAATGCTAGCCAGCGTTGATTGAACGACGGCTCGTACCGTGACCGGAGGATTTCGATTTTTAGTGAGAACCGGCGATTGGTACGGCAATCGCGTGCTGGCGCAGCGCGGCTGATAAAATCAGCCGTAGAACGCGCTATGCCAACCAAAGCCCTCTATCCCGGCACCTTCGATCCGCCGACCAACGGTCACATCGACCTGATCCAGCGCGGAGCGCGGATCTTCGACCATCTGGTGGTGGCAGTGCTGGTTAATTCAGTCAAAGATCCGCTGTTCACGATCGAAGAGCGGGTGGAGATGCTCAAAGAGGTCACCTCCGGCATCGCCAATGTTTCGATCGCCACCTTCGACGGGCTGATGGTGGAGTTTGCACATCAACTAAAGGCGACGGCGGTGCTGCGCGGCATCCGAGCCATCTCCGACTACGAGTACGAGTTCCAGATGGCGCTGATGAACCGGCGACTGGCGCCCGATGTGGAGACGGTGTTTTTGCAGCCGGCCGGCCGCTACTCGTTTGTCAGCTCGCGAATGCTGAAAGAGGTCTACAGCCTGGGGGGCGACGTTTCAGGATTGCTGCCGGCCAACGTGCTGAAGCGGCTGAGCGAGCGCATCGATAACGGCCGCTGAGGGCCTTGCGGCGACGGTTTTGCTTTGCGTGGGCGCTGGAATCTGTCAAGATGGAAGTGCTATGACAGTCTCTTCTTCCCAAAAAATATTTGCCGACCGCATTGGCCGGATCGAGGTTTCCGCGACCATGGCTGTGGCCGCCGAAGCTGCTAAGCTGCGCGCACAGGGCGTTGACCTGGTCAACTTTGGGGCTGGCGAGCCCCACTTCAACACTCCGCGGCACATTAAGGACGCAGCGATTGCCGCTATTGAAGCCAACTTCACACGCTACACGGTGGTGCCGGGCGCACCCGACGTGCGCAAGGCGATTGTCGAGCGGCACGCGGCCGACTTCGGCTCCGATTACGCCATCGACGAAGCCATCTTTACGACCGGAGGCAAATTCGCGCTCTTCAGCGCCATTCAGGTTCTGATCGACCACGGCGACGAAGTGATTCTGCCGACGCCCTACTGGGTGAGCTTTAAAGACATTGTGCAGTACGCCGGCGGCAAGGTGATCTTCCTGGAGACGAACGAGGCCGAGGGCTTCCGCATTACGGCCGACGCGATTGAAAAGGCGATTACGCCCAAGACCAAGGCAATCATTCTCAATTCGCCCTCGAACCCGGCCGGCTCTGTGGTATCGGCCGAGGATCTGGAGCGGATCGTGCATCTGGCGCACGAGCGCGGGATTTACCTGCTGCTGGACGAGTGCTACGTCTACTTGAACTATGCCGGCAAGCCGGTCTCTGGCGGCTCATTCACATGGGCCAAAGATCACATCATCGTGCTGGGGTCGCTATCGAAAACCTACGCGATGACGGGCTGGCGCGCGGGCTTTGCGCTGGGACCGAAGCCGGTGATCTCAAGCCTGTCGAAGCTACAGTCGCAATCGACTTCGAACGCGACCAGCATCGTGCAGAAGGCGGCGATTGCGGCGCTGACCAGCTCGCAGGAGTGCGTGGCCGAGTTCCGGGCCGAGTTCATCGAGCTGCGCGACCACATGCTGGCCGCGCTGGCCAAGATTCCCGGCGTGACGTGCACCAAGCCGGAGGGTGCGTTTTATGTGTACCCGAACATCTCGGCCTATTTGGGCAAAAGTGGCATCAAAACGGCCACCGAACTGGCCACACGCCTGCTGCACGAAGGCCACGTGGTCGCAGTGCCCGGCGAGGCCTTTGGCACCCGCGAGCACATTCGCCTCTCTTACCCGGTCACCAAGCAGAACATCGACGAGGGCGTCCGACGGCTGGGAGAGTTTCTTACCGGCCTGAAATAGGCTATGGTTTCCCTAATGGCGCGCCGGAGGAGAAAACCGGCGCGCCGCCTGTAATCTGCGTTGCAATCATGTACGCCATATTCCTGAAAGATGCCGTAAAAGACATGGAGGGTAGGCAAGATGAAAGGCAATAGCAAGGTTATCAATACGCTCAACAAGGCTCTGCACGAAGAACTCGACGCGCTGAGCGAATATTTTATCCACGCCGAGATGTGCGAGAACTGGAAGTATAAAAAGCTCGCCGGCGAAAACAAAAAGCTCTCGATCGTGGAGATGAAGCACGCCGAAAAACTGATCGAGCGGCTTCTGTTTTTGGAGGGAGTTCCGAATCTGTCGCAGCCGACGCAGTTGAAGATCGGCAAGACGGTGAAGGAGCAGTTGGAGAACGATCTGGCGGTGGAGCTGGGCGCGATCAAGCTGTACAACGAAGCGATAGCGCTGGCGCGTGTGAACGAGGACAACGGCAGCGCCGAACTGTTTGCCGCCCTGTTGAAGGACGAAGAAGAGCACGCCGACTGGCTGGAGGGGCAGTTGGGTCTGATAAAGGAATTGGGCTATCAGACGTATCTGAGCCGCCAGCTTACAGCCGAATAATCACCGCGAAATAGAAGAAAACGCCGCTTGCGCTGGAGAGCATCCGGCCGGCGGCGTTTTCTTCTCTCTGTAATTTTTTTTGTTTTACTGTGCAAACGTTATCTTTGTCGGGTAGGATATTTGTTCAATGCCGAACGCAATTGATTTTCGCCCTGTAATACTGGCCGGAGGAAGCGGTACACGCTTTTGGCCCCGGAGCCGCCGCGCGCACGCCAAGCAGGTTCTCGCCCTGGATGGTGAGCGCTCGATGATTCAGCAGACGGTCGAACGGTTGAATCCGCTGGCCACGATTGAGAAGACCTGGGTCATCACCAACGAGTATCTGGCCGAAGAGATCGCCGACCAGTTGCCTGGGCTGCCCGCGACCCAACTCATCCAGGAGCCGGTGGCGCGCAATACGGCGCCGGCCTGCGGCCTGGCGGCGTTTTTGATCGAGCGCGAGAACCCCGATGCCGTGCTGGGCATCTTTCCTTCAGACCACGTGATCGGCGACGAGCCGCGCTTTCTTAAGTCTCTGCAAAAGGCCTGCGCCGTGGCGCTGGCCGGCGACAATATTGTAGTGCTGGGCATTGAGCCCTCGCGGCCCGAGACCGGCTACGGATACATCGAGACCGGCGATTCGATGCAAAGCGGCTCGGCGCTATACGTGCGCAGATTTACGGAAAAGCCGAACCAGAGCCGGGCGGAGGAGTTTGTGGCCGCCGGCAACTACTACTGGAACTCCGGCATGTT
>PMHC01000188.1 GCA_003156495.1 Acidobacteriaceae bacterium | reverse complement strand
ACCGGGGAGCCACAGCACTAAGGATCGAAATCATCCAGTCATCGACCTAGCTCTGCGCTTCCGATGTGCCAGCTTCCGGCTCGCTGTTCTCTGGCTTCTGATCTTTGTTCCCTGCGTTCCGCAACAGCGGGAACAAAATCACGTCGCGAATGGATTTCGAGCCCGTCAGCAGCATCGTCAGCCGGTCGACTCCGATGCCTTCGCCGGCCGTTGGCGGCATGCCGTAGCCGAGAGCGCGAACGTAATCCTCGTCCATCTGGTGAGCTTCATCGTCGCCGCGTGCGCGCTCGGCTAACTGCTGCTCGAAGCGCCTGTGCTGCTCCTGCGGATCGTTCAGCTCGCTGAAGGCGTTGCCNNGCCCAACTCGAAGCCGCCGGCATAAATCTCGAAGCGCTCGACCCACTCGGGATCGTCGGGCTTCTGCTTGGAGAGCGGCGAAACAACCGTCGGATAGTCATAGATGATCGTCGGTTGGATCAGATTCTCTTCGACGACCGCCTCGAAGAGATTGGCAATGGTTTTACCGACCGGCTCGCCTGCCTTGTAGTCCACATCGTGGCCGGCCTTGCGCAGCGCCGCGATCCATTCGCTTAATTTTTCCGCGTCGTTCAATTCGGCCAGCGTGAGTTTCAGCCCGGTATCTTCCGGCCAGAACTTAACAATCGCTTCCCGCATCGTCAGCCGCGTCCAATTCTCTTTGGCGAAGTCGATCTTATTGCCGTCGAATTCGGTCTCGGTCCTTCCGTTCACTTCCTTCGCCACGTAGGCCACCAGATCTTCGGTCAAATCCATCAAGTCGTGATAGTTCGAGTAGGCCTGGTAGAACTCGATCGTAGTGAACTCGGGATTGTGCGAAGTGTCGATCCCCTCGTTGCGGAAGCAGCGGCTAATCTCATACACGCGATCGATGCCGCCGACGATCAGCCTCTTTAAATAAAGCTCCGGCGCAATGCGCATGTAAAGGTCCATGTCGAGGGTGTTGTGGTGGGTGATGAAGGGCCGCGCCGCCGCGCCGCCGGCCACCGGCTGCATGATGGGCGTTTCCACTTCCAGATAGTCGCGCTCGTCGAAGAAGCTCCGCAGCGCGCGCAGAATCTTGGCGCGCTTGACGAAGACCTCGCGGCTCTCCAGATTCGTAAACAGATCGACGTAGCGCTGGCGATAGCGNNAATTTTTCCGGCAGCGCCAGCATCGCCTTCGACAAAAACGTGATCGTCTCCACATGCACGGTCAGCTCATTGGTCCGCGTGCGGAACAGGTAGCCGGTAACGCCGATGTGATCGCCCAGATCGAGCAGCTTATAGAGCGCGAAGCCATCGTCGCCCACGGCGTCTTTGCGGACGTAGATCTGCAACCGCACCCCCTGCTGTTGCAGAGTGGCGAAGCCTGCCTTGCCCTGCGCGCGAATGGCCATCAGCCGTCCGCAGACGGCGACGCTCGTGTGCTTAGCCTCAAGCTCCTCGCCGGTTTTCTGGTCCCAGTCGGTGCGGATCTTCGACAAGGGCGTGGCCCTCTGTTCCTGCTGGGCAGGGAAGCGGTTGGGATAGGTGGCCTGGCCGAGCTGCACGATCTGCGCTAGCTTTTCCTTGCGCAGATTGAATAGATTCTCTTCAAATTCCGAGTCGAACACGTGTGATTCCTTCGCTATGGATCGTTTCTTGCTTCAATCGTCAGTATACCGGCTATGCGGGATGGAATTAACCGCTCCTGCACTCCCTTTGCCGATCGGCAGACAACTTCGTTCCCGCCTCGCGAATCCAATTACACTGGAAATCAAAAATATGAAATTGACTATTGGTGCGCTTCTGCTTGTCGTTGCCTCGGCTTTTCCCGCTCACGGTTGGGCCAAAACGCTGCCGCCTTCCTGCGGAGACGACGGAGCCGTATTCGAGGTCGCCACGCACAAAAATCATCCAGCGCCGGCGCCGCCTGAAGCCGGAAAGGCTCGCGTCGTCTTTGTCGAGATGGCCGACAAAGATGCTTTGCCTGTCACAACCCGCGTGGCTCTGGATGGAAGCTGGGTAGGCGCGAACAAGGGAAACTCCTACTTCGAATCGACTTTGCTGCCCGGCGAGCACCACGTTTGCGTTGATTGGCAGTTAGCCCGTCGCTATCTGAAAGACAGCCCGGCCTTCGAGATCTTTACGGCCGAGGCTGGCAAAACCTACTACTTTGTTATTAAGGTCGGCTGGACCGCCAACGTCGGCGCAGTGCGGCTTACGCGTTACGATGGCGACATGACGTTGAGCCTGTCGGCGGTGAACGAGGACGAAGGCTGGTACTTGGCCCAGACCTCGAAATCCAGCACGGCAACCCGGAAAAAGTAGTTCCTTCCATTTCGCGCTGGTGGGCATCCGTCGTGTATAACCACGTTGTATGCCCTTTATCCGTCCCATGCCGGAGTCCAAAGCAAACGGCAAGACCGCCGGCCTCTTCCGCGTCTGGGCCGAGGCTGAAGAACTGATCCAGATCGCGCTGATTCTGCCCTGCTCGGCCTTCATCGGCTGGCTGGGCGGCGCCTGGCTGGATCACGTTTGCCATCAGCATTGGATCGCTCTGGTGGGCATTGTCTTCGGCGGCGCTTCGGGGCTGGTCTACGTTATACGGCTGGCGCTGGCGGCCAGCAAAAACCCCGCCCTGCAGGACGAGAAAGACGCCGGGCAAAACCAAAGCAGCGACCAGCAAGACCAAAATCAAGACCAAAGCGACGCCGTGCGGGACGAAAACGACTCGGGAGACAAACGATGAGCGAAGAAAGCCAGCCGGCGGCAGTGGTTTCTGCGGCGCGGCAGAGTCCTGCATCGGCACCGGCGACGGGTCTGGCGGGCCTAGCGGGATTGACCGACGAGGGGCTTGAGGCTCTACTCAAGCGGGCCGTGCGGCTGATCGTGATCGTGGGTTTGCTCGCGACGGCCGTGCTGTGGCTGGCCTCGGGCTGGCGCAATGCCGCAATGCTGGCCACCGGCGCGGCCATTTCCGCGGCCAGCATCTACGAGTGGCGGCGGCTGATCCGCATTCTCAATTCCAAATTGGACCAGAAACAGGCTCCGCGCGGCGTTGCGGTCTCCCTCTTCTTCCTTGTGCTCAGGCTCACAGTCTTTGCGGGTGCTATTTATGGTAGCCTAAAGGGTTTTCAGGGCTCTGTCGTCGCGCTGCTCTGCGGCCTCGGGCTGGCGGTTGTGGCCATGGTTTGGGAGGCGGTTAGACTGCTTCGCGACTGAGGTCGGCTGGCCGGGCGTTTGGCGGGTCGGCAAGACGAGCAAACGCGTGAGACTGGGAGCGCAACCGCGTTAGGCTGGAGCGCTACAGGGCACGGCGGAGTAGAAAAATCGAGTTCGCTCGAGGGAGGATGTTGCGTTGGCGCATTTTTTGGAGATCGCTTTAGGGGGAATCCTCATCCATCTGTACCAGGCGATTGGCCTTGGCTCGGCCGAAGCCAGCAAGCAGGTCACGGCCGTTAGCGGTGCCTTGTCGTGGGAAGTTATAGTCGTCGTCGCGCTGATTCTTTTCTTCCTGCTGGTGCGGGCCACGCTTTCCGTCGAGAAGCCGAATCCTGCCCAACAGGTCGCCGAGATGGTTCACGAAAGCATCGGCGGGCTGGGCGAGCAGATCATCGGTCACGATTACCCTCGCTTTCAGGCCTTCGTCACCTGCATCTTTCTCTTCGTGCTGCTGAACAACCTGTTGGGATTGATCCCAGGCATTTCGACGCCGACCGGCCAGCCCTACGTTCCGCTGGGTCTTGCCGCGCTTACCTTCCTCTACTACAACCTGCACGGCATCCGCGTGCACGGCTTCAAGTACATCAAGCAGTTTTTAGGCCCGCTGCCGGCTCTGGCGCCGCTCATGTGCCCGATTGAGATTGTTTCGCATCTGGCGCGCGTCATGTCGCTCACCATCCGTCTTTACGCCAACATGTTCGCCAGCGATCTGCTGATGCTGGTCTGGTTCTCGATCATTCCGCTGGCGGTGCCCGCGGCTTTTCTCGGGCTCCACTTCTTCGTCTCGATCATTCAGGCCTTCGTCTTTATGCTGCTGACGATGATCTACCTGACGATGGCGGTCTCGGAGGAGCACTAAGAACAGCTTTCAGCTCTCAGCTCGTTTCCGGGGTGCGCGCGTAGTTGAAGGCGCATCGACTGGAAAGGCCGGAAGACAAGATTTTAGAACGATGAGAGGATTTTGCCGTGAGGCGAAGAGATCGCCTCGATCGGCACAAACAAGCTGATAACTGTCAGCTGAAAAGATTCCGCCGGAGAGCGCTTCCGCTC
>PMHC01000081.1 GCA_003156495.1 Acidobacteriaceae bacterium | reverse complement strand
GGGTGCGGGTCTTGTACATCGCGAGCTCCGCATCTGTGACGTCAGTGGTTTTGAGCTTGTCAATCTCTTTCCGTATGGCGTCGCGCATCTCGGCCGGCGTGTGGCCGGGGAGGGGGACGGCATAAAACGCGAAGAGGCTCGGATATTTTTCTCCGGGAAAGGGGCTGAAGCCCTCGGCCTCGGCGGCGATCTGCTGCTGCTCGACCAGGCTGCGATAGAGGCGCGAGACGCGGCCGTCGGACATGATGTCGCTGATGGCGTCGTAGACGGCATCGTCAGGATCGCGATAACTGGGCCGGTGATAGCCCTCAACATAGAAGGGCTGCGTCTGCTCGCGAATGACGACGGACTTCTCAGCAAACTGCCGCGGCTCGACGGTGGTCATTTCTTCCGGCTTGGGCCCGGCGGGCACGCGACCGAAATATTTTTCAAGCATGGGCAGCGCGGTTTTCGCGTCCACGTCGCCCACGATGGCTACGACGATGTTGCCGCCGGCGTAAAACTTTTTGGGGAAGTCCATGGCCTCGGTGGCGTTGATCTGGCTTACCTCGCTGGGCCAGCCGATGGAGCTGCGGCCGTAGGGGTGCGCCACGTAGGCGGTGGCGATGAACTGCTCGATCAGCCGGCCGGTGGGCTCCGAATCGACGCGCGTGCGGCGCTCCTCGAAGACCACATCGCGCTCTTTGTAGAACTCGCGCGGCACCGCGTCGGCCAGCCGGCCCGATTCCATCCAGGCCCAGAGCTCGAGGCGATTTTCCGGCATTGACCAGTAGTATTCGGTTTCGTCGAGAGTGGTTTCGGCGTTCAATCCGCTGGCGCCGTTTTCTTCAGCCACTTCGGTGAACTGGTTGGGGACGACGAATTTTTGCGCCTCGGTTTGCGCGGCGAGAAAGACTTGTTTGAGCGCGGCAAGTTTTTTTTCGTCGCGGCCGACGGGCTTTAACGCTTCGGCTTGGTAGGCCGCGTTGGCGGCTTCAACTTTCGCGAGCGCGATTTTTTCGGCGGAGTAGTCTGTGGTTCCAATCTGGCTGGTTCCCTTGANNGGTGCTCGAACATGTGCGCCAGACCGCTTTGGCCCGAGGGATCGTTCACGTCGCCGGCATCAATATAGGTGGTGTAGCTGAAGACCGGCGCTTCATGTCGCTCGCAAAGAATGAGCGTGAGGCCGTTGGGAAGAATTTTAACGGTGGTTCGCTGCGCAAAACTTTTCAGATCTTGACTTCTCAGATACTGTGCCGACGCGGCGCTGAGCGCGGCCAGCATCGGCAGCGCGCAAAAAAAACCGGTCCACGGCCGGTGAAAAGGGAAATTTCGCATCCAACCTCCTTGCGCGAAAGGCGCGGGTCCGGCGCGGGTCCGCTCTTTACCAAGCTATTGCCCGCGAGCGGGGCAGTCAAACCGCGCGCGATGGCGCGGGGGAGGGAAATCTCACGACTATATAATTGATGCATGGCGGCGAGCGCACAAACAAAAGTTTTGGAGGCCGGAACGGCGGCCAAGCTGAGCGCGCTTGAAGCGCGGCTTCGCGAGTTGGGCAGCCTGATGGTGGCTTATTCGGGCGGCGTGGATTCGGCCTTTCTGGCCGCGGTAGCGTATCGCGTGTTGGAAGAGCGAATGCTGGCGGTGCTGGCCGATTCGCCTTCGCTGGCGCGGCGCGATATGGAGCAGGCGCAAGAGTTTGCGCAGTCGCAGGGAATGCCGCTGAGGGTGATTACCACCGAGGAATTGGAGCGGCCCGAGTACGCGCGCAATGACGCCAATCGCTGCTTTTATTGCAAAGACGAGCTCTTCGGCGCGATGGAAGCGCTGGGGGCCAAGCTGGGTTTTGAAAAGATCGCCTTCGGCATGAACGCCGACGATCGCGGCGACTATCGTCCCGGCCAACGGGCGGCCGCGCGGCATGAGGTGCTGGCGCCGCTGGCCGAAGTCGGGTTGACGAAAAGCGAAGTGCGCGCGCTGGCTCGCGCGGCGGGCTACTCGGTGTGGGATCGCCCGGCGGCGCCGTGCCTGGCCTCGCGCGTTGAGTACGGCCGCACGGTGACGCGCGAAATTTTAGAGCAGGTGGAGCGAGGCGAAGAGAGCCTGCGGCAGTTGGGCTTTCGCGAGTTGCGCGTGCGCCATCACGGCGAGCTGGCGCGGGTGGAAATTGCCCGCGACGAGCTGCCGCGCGCGTTGACCATGGAAATGATGGACGCGATCGCCAAGGCGCTGAAGGCGGTGGGCTTTAAATTTGTCGCCCTCGATTGCGCCGGTTTTCGCTCGGGTTCGATGAATGCAGTGCTGCCGGTCGAAGTGCTCCAGCGGAGTGACGCGTAGAGTGGTATCCTCCTGTGCGTAAAAGAAAGGGCCGGTTGCACGATGGCAAATAGAGACAGGAGAATAGAGCGGAATTTTATTTTAAAGATGCTGGGCGTGGTGTTCGGGCTAGTGTTTTGCGCGCTGCCTGTTGTGGCGCAGGGCAGCCAGAGCCTTCAACCATCTACGACAAAGAACGGCGCTGCCGCGAATCGGGAAATTCGATTTGCGGTCGCTTCCATTCGCCCCGTTAATGAAACGCACTTTGCGTTTAAGATCGGTCCGACGCCCAACGGATTCGATTCCAAGCTGAGCGTTCACGATTACATCAAGATTGCATACTCCAATGAAAAGCCCAGAGTTACGATAGGTCACGGCAGCGCCGTGGAGATCCAGAAACTGCCGGATTGGGCAATGAACAGGTATGCGATCAATGCGCGCGTGGCCGATGAGGACTTGACCGCGTGGCAAAATCAGGGTGTCGAGTGCCCGTTGCTCAAGTCGGCGCTGCGAAATTTGCTTGAAGATCGTTTTAAGCTTGTGCTCCACGAGCAGAAAACAGAAAAGCCAATTTACAATCTGGTGGTCGCGAAAAAAGGCGCAAAACTTAAGGCGACTGTTTTTAACGCGACGAATTTACCCGCAGGCGGCATAAAGCTAGCTAGCGGCGGAATGATGGTGCACAATCCTCGTAACGATGGCCGTACGGAATGGCACTTCAACTACGCAACAATGGACGATCTGGCCGGTTTTTTGGGCGGCATTGAGCTTCCCGTACATAACCTGACAAATCTTTCAGGCCGATACGATTTTGTTCTGCTCGGGCCGGCCGAGGGCGCCGAGGATAGAGAGCACCCGATCAACAACTGGCCGATCGACCATCTCGGAATAGAACTGAAGCCGGGTAAGACGGAAGGAATTAATTTGGTTGTGGATCACATCGAAAAGCCAAGCGAGAATTAGCGCACAGGCTTTTCCTATAGAGTTGATTTCGCGCGGCCGGGAAAGTTCCTAGCCGCGCGTTGTTGTGCGCGGAGCCGCTGATCTGTCGCCGCGTCCGCCTGGCGCACGTTACAATCACAGGCAATGCGAATCGGTTATCTGGAATGCTTTTCCGGGATTAGCGGCGACATGCTGCTGGGCGCGCTCGTCGATGCGGGCGTGCCTTTTGAGCTGCTTGCCGAAACGGCGGCCGCGCTCGGCGTTGGCGCGCGGCTGGAGATGCATCGTGTCAGCCGCGGCGGATTGGCGGCGGTGAAAGTCGATGTCATAACAGAAAACAGGGAACAGAGTGCGCATGAACATCAGCACGATGCGCATGAGGCCGAGCATCATCACGAGCACGCGCCGCATCGGTCGCTGTCTACGATTCTTTCGATCATTGCTGCCGCGCCGCTTAAAGATGGAGTGAAGGCGCGCGCCTCGCGGGCCTTCCAATTGTTGGGCGAGGCCGAGGCCGCGATCCATTCGATTGATGTGGAGAAGGTTCACTTCCACGAGGTGGGCGCGGTGGATACGATCGTGGATCTGGTTTGCACCGCGGCCGGATGCGAAGCGCTGGGCGTGGATCGCTGGATGGCATCGCCTTTGAATGTGGGCAGCGGCACGGTGGTTTGCCAGCATGGCACGCTGCCTGTGCCCGCGCCGGCGACGCTGGCGCTGCTGGGTTCGGCTCCGGTTTATTCTGCCGGATCGCCGATGGAGCGGGTGACGCCGACCGGCGCGGCGGTGCTGCGCATGTTGGATGCGAGTTATGGCACACTGCCGGCGATGCGCATTGCGGCGCGCGGCTACGGCGCCGGCGGACGCGAAACGCCAGGCGAGCCGAATCTGTTGCGGCTGATTGTGGGCCAGGCTGAAGAGCGTTTCGCCGAGGCTGAGCCGATCGCCGTGATTGAGGCGGTGATCGACGATTCGACGCCGCAGTTGCTGGCTTACGTGAGCGAACTGCTGCTCGAAGCCGGCGCGTGGGATGTGTATCGCACGGCGGTGCAGATGAAGAAAGGCCGCTCGGGCGTGCAGATGACCGTGCTCGCCAGTCCCGATAAACTGGCCGAGCTGCGCGATCTGCTGCTGCGCGAAACGACGACGATCGGGTTGCGCTGGCGGATTGAAAACAAGCTGGCGCTGGGCCGCGAGTTTGCCGAAGTGGAAACCGGCTGGGGCAAAGTACAGATTAAGATTGCGCGCTGGCCTTCGGGCGAAACGGCCAACGCATCGCCGGAGTTTGAGGATTGCCGCGCCATTGCCCGCGAGCGCGGCGTGCCGCTCAAACAGGTGATGCAGGCGGCAATGCGCGCCTACGCGGAGCGGCAGACAAAGAGGGAAAGCTGATGGATCGCGCGCAAATAGAAGCGTTGTTGAACGAGGTGTCGGCGGGAAAGACGAGCGCCGCCGATGCGCTGGAGCGGCTGCGTACGCTGCCCTTCGAGGATTTGGGCTTCGCCAAAATCGATCATCATCGCGCGCTGCGCACCGGCATGCCCGAGACGATTTTCGCCGGCGGCAAAACGCCGGAGCAGGTGGCGACGATTTTTGCGCGCATGGCCAAGGCTGGCGGAAACGTGCTGGCGACGCGGGCTTCGCGCGAGGCTTTTGCGGCGGTGCTTGAGCAGACGCCGCGCGCCGAGTATCACGAAATGGCGCGCGCCATTACGTTGCGGCAAACCGAGCCGGAGGCTGGCAAGGGCCTCATGGCGGTGGTTTGCGCCGGAACCAGCGACTTGCCGGTGGCCGAAGAGGCCGCGGTGACGGCGCGGCTGATGGGCAACGAAGTGGAGTTGGTGGCCGACGTGGGCGTGGCCGGCATTCATCGGCTGCTGGCGCAGCAGCAAACGTTGCAAACAGCGCGCGTGCTGGTGGTTTGCGCCGGGATGGAAGGCGCGCTGCCAACGGTGGTGGGCGGAATGGTGAATGCGCCGGTGATCGCCGTGCCGACCAGCGTCGGCTATGGCGCATCGCTCGGAGGCGTGGCGGCGCTGCTCGGCATGTTGAACACCTGCGCGCCCAATGTTTCGGTGGTCAATATAGATAACGGATTCGGCGCGGCCTGCATCGCGTCGCTGATTAACCATATGTAAATTGGCATCTGCAAGTTTGCGCGGGCGGCTTGCCGCCGTCGCGGCTTTCTCTCGGTGCGTGACGCGGATCACTGTTTGATCGGCGCCGAGTCCAGATGATGCTCTTGTACGTCGATATAAATAAGCACGTCTTATGCCCGCACGGTGAGTGGAGGAGTCCTTGGCCGGTTCCCGATGGCAGCGATGGCGCAGGTGCTCGCAGATCTTTTTTCTGCTGCTCTTTTTTGTTCTGCTTCTATTTACTTCGATCAGTCTTTTTCCTGGCGGCGCGACTGAAATTCGTTTGCGCGCGCCGGTGCAGTGGTTCTTCGAGTGGGACCCGCTGGTGGCCGTGGCCAATGTTTTGGCCAGCCATGCGCTCTATCGCGGCCTGCTGTGGAGCCTGGTGATTCTGCTGCCCACGCTTTTTCTGGGGCGCTTCTTCTGCGGCTGGATCTGCCCGATGGGCACGCTGCAACAGCTCGTGGGCAAAATGCCTTCGGAGGCCAAGCGGGGCAAGCAGCGGATCGAATCGAATCGCTACAAACTTTGGCAGCGAGGCAAATACGCCGTGCTGATTGCGGGGTTGGTGGCCGCCGCTTTTGGCTCGGCGGCAATCGGCTGGCTCGATCCTTTCAGTTTGCTGGTGCGATCGTTTGGGTTGTCGATTCTGCCGGCGGTAAATGTCGCGGCCAACGCAGCGCTAACGCCGCTTGAGCATAGCCATATTGTGGTGGTGCGGGCGGCGAGCACGACGCTGCTGACAGTTCTGCATCACACGGTACTCTCGCTGCGCCAGCCGCATTTTACGCAAGGGCTTGTCCTTGGGCTCCTGTTCATCGCGATTCTTTTTGCCAGCCTGCGCGTAACTCGATTGTGGTGCCGCGCGATCTGCCCGCTGGGCGCGCTGCT
>PMHC01000135.1 GCA_003156495.1 Acidobacteriaceae bacterium | reverse complement strand
CACGTGCCCACGCGCAGCTTTTTGCAGATGACCGTGGGCTGGTTTTTGCGCGATCCCAAGCTGGGCGTGCTGCAAACCCCGCACCACTTCTATTCCCCCGATCCGTTCGAGCGCAACCTCAAACAGTTCCAGGTGATTCCCAACGAGGGCGAGCTCTTCTACGGCATCGTGCAGGACGGCAACGATTTCTGGAACGCATCGTTTTTCTGCGGCTCCTGCGCCGTGCTGCGTCGCGAATCGCTGGACGACATCGGCGGCGTGGCCACTGAAACCGTCACCGAAGACGCGCACACCGCGTTGCGCATGCATATCAACGGCTGGAACTCGGCCTACATCAACATTCCTCAAGCGGCCGGTCTGGCCACCGAACGGCTTTCGGCGCATGTCGGGCAGCGCATCCGTTGGGCGCGCGGCATGGTGCAAATTCTGCGCACCGACAATCCGCTCTTCGCCCCCGGCCTCAAGCTGCCGCAGCGGCTCTGCTACTTCAACGCCATGAGCCACTTTCTTTACGCCATTCCGCGGCTGATTTTTTTAACCGCGCCATTGATCTATCTGTTGCTGAATCACACCAACATTCCCGGCGCCTGGCAGGCGATTCTGGCCTTCGCTCTGCCTCACCTTACGCTTTCCAACGTCACCAACTCGCGTATTCAGGGCGAGCACCGGCACTCGTTCTGGAACGAGATTTACGAAACCGTGCTTTCGCCCTACATCCTGCTGCCCACGCTGCTGGCCTTCATCAGCCCCAAGCTGGGCAAGTTCAACGTCACGGCCAAGGGCGGCATGGTCAAGAGCACATTTTTTGACTCGAAAATCGCGCAGCCATTCCTGATCCTGCTGCTGTTTAATTTCGCTGGTCTCATCGTCGCCATTCCGCGCTTCTTCATCTGGGACGTCACGCGGCAGGGCACGGTGTTGATGAATGTGCTGTGGTGCTGCTTTAATATCGTGATTCTGGGCGTTTGTACGGCCGTCGCGCACGAACTGCGGCAGGTGCGCAATTCGGTTCGGATCAAAATCGTCACTCCCGTCGCGGTCAAGCTCCCCGATGGGAAGTTGATCAGCGGCGAGACCATGGACATATCGAGCGGCGGAACCGGCATCCGCCTGAGCGATGCCGTCGATCTTGCGTCACGGACGCAGGTTCGGCTGGCGTTTCCCATTCCATCGGTTACGATCGATCTGCCGGCTACTGTTGTTTCTTCGGAGGGATCGGTGTTGCGCGTGTGCTTTGAAAATCTTTCGATCGCAGAACAGGAAGTTTTGACCATCGCTCTTTACTCCCGCGCCGACTCCTGGCTGGGCTGGGGCGAAGCGCGCGAAAACGACAACGTGCTGGGCAGTCTGGCGCGCATTTTCATGCTCTCGATGCATGGCCTGAAAGCCACCTTCTTCAGCCTCTTCGGCGGCGGCCGTGCCTCGCGCAAAGCGGCTTCGTTGTCGATTGCCCGCCCGACCCTGATTTTGCTTTTGGGCGCGGCTCTGGCCATGGGCGCTGGGCGCGCAGCCGCGCAGCCGCAGGGCTTCGCCGGCGCGCTTGACCGCAACGCCACTTACGCCATCGACAAAAACGCGCCCGTCGCTCCCGGCCAGTATCACGATTCCTTCACCCTGTCCGACGCCGGTTCGCCGCAGATCGAGCTGCACAGCATCGACCGGCAGCACAATATCTACTTCACGTTGCCGCAGACGCATGTGGCGCGCGTGGCCAAAATGCACGTCTTCTACGCCTTCTCGCCGGCGCTGATTCCGCAGTTGAGCCACCTCAAGCTCATCCTCAACGGCACGCTCTTCGCCACCATTCAGCCGACGCCGGGCCAGTACGGCGGCTCCGACAGCCGCGAGGCCGAGGCCGAGTTCGCCATCCCCACCGACCTGCTGGTGCACAACAACACGCTGACCATTGAGTTCATCGGCCACTACACCATGGTCTGCGAAGATCCGGCCAACACCACGCTCTGGGCGCGCGTCCATCGCAACAGCTACATCGACATTCGCGGCGATCAACTGCCCATGGCCGACGATCTCAAGCTGCTGCCCAATCCCTTCATCGATCCGGCCGTCATTCAGCCTCTCAGCCTGCCGCTCGTCTTTCCCTCGCAGCCTTCGTATCGGGCGATTCAGGCCGCAGGCGTCATCACCAGCTACTTCGGCATGATTTCGGAAAACCGCCCGGTGCGCTTCCCGGTCAAGATCGGCAGCATTCCGCAGGGCAATGTAATTCTGGTGGCGGAAAATCCGGCCAGCCTGCCGGCCGGCCTCGGGTTGCCGGCGATCAATGGGCCGACGGTGGCCATGCGCACCAATCCCAACGATCCTTACGGCAAAATCTTGATCGTGACCGGCAGCAACGCCGACGAGGCGCTGCTGGCCGCTCAGGCCGTGGCGATGCGCAGCGAGATGCTCAACGGTCCGCACGCTTCAATCGGCGGACTGCGGCTGCCCGACAAGCAAGCCCCCGACGCCGCCCCGCGCTGGGCCCGTACCGACCAGACCATTCCGCTGTGGGATTACGCCTCGGCCGAGCAGATGCAGGGCGACGGCACCGCGCCGCTGAGCGTCTACTTCCGCATTCCGCCCGACATCTACTACGCCACCGAAGGCCCGAACACCAAGCTGCACGTCGTCTATCGTTACAACTCCGTGCCTATCGGCCCCATCTCGAGCATGCAGATGCGCGTCAACAACGCCTTTCTCGGCTCGGTGCCTCTGATTCCCGGCCAGGAGACCTCGCGCAAAATGCAGATCGACATGCCGGTTCCGGTCGTCAATCTGCGCCCGTTTTCCAACTCGTTTTCCTTCGACTTCACCTTCCAGTTGCTCAAAAAACAGGGCTGCCAGGACACGACGCCGATCAACATGCAGGGCGCCATTCTGCGCGATTCCTATCTCGATTTGCGCGGCTATCCGCACTGGGCCGCGATGCCTAACCTGGAGCTCTTCGCCAACGCCGGCTTCCCGTTCACGCGCGTGGCCGACCTGAGCGAAACCACCGTGGTGCTGCCGCCCACGCCTACCGCCAACGAGATCGAGACCTTCATCACGCTGACAGGGCACTTCAGCCGCCAGACCGGCTTTCCCGGACTGCGCGTCACCGTCGCCGGGCCTGAAGCTCTGCATGACGGCGCGCATATGGACTTTCTGGTCATCGGCACCGGCGACGACCAGCCCGGCTTTGAAAAACTCAGCTCCTCGCTGCCGGTATCGCTCGGCAGTGGGCAGATTCAGGTCAAAGACACGCAGGGCTTCTTTGTTCACCTGCTCCATAACGCCTGGTGGAAGCTGAGCTCCGACGATCACTCCGAATCCGGCGCGCTAATCGCCGGCGGTACCCCCGATGCGATAATCGAGGGCATCGAGTCGCCCTTCGACATGGTCGGCAACCGCAGCGTTGTCGCCATTCACCTCAAAGACGATTCGGTCTTCGAGACCTTCATGGATAACTTCATGCAGGTGCAGCAGTCCAGCGACATCGCCGGCACCGTCGCCGTGTTGCACGGCACGCAGTTCCAGTCCTTCCGCATCGGCTCCAACGTCTATCACGTGGGCACCTTGCCGTGGTGGAAGTGGTTGATGTTCCGGCTGGCGCAGGTGCCGTGGCTGGCGGCGGTCGTCGTCGTCCTCCTGGCCTTCCTGCTCGCCATCTGGACGCGGCAGTGGCTGCGCTCCAGGGCCAGGGCTCGTCTGACCATGAACGATTAGCCGTTATCTTCTAGCTTCGCGCGGCTTTGCGCCGGGATCGATTTTTTCGCACCGATCCCGGCGACAAGGGTAAGCTAGGAGTGGAATTCGAGAGATGGTTGCATCAATAGGGCTTTGAAGGGGCGCGACTTTGAGCCTTGTCGCAAAAAAGCCTGCTCATTGAGGGCTGTAGCCCCGGAGGGATCTTTCCTAGGCGGTCGGGGAAATTTATGCAACCATTTCTAGAGGCTAAAAGCTACTTTGGGTGGAGAATACCAGCGATGGGCCTATTGAAATCCCGGCCGGGAAAGCGCCTTTTACTGCTTGTGGCCTTATCTTCGATGTTTTCCGTGACGGGCGGCTGTAAAGAAAGCCCCTGGCAGCTTTGGCATTCCTATGCGGCGCGCTTCATCGATCAGCAGACCGGCCGCGTCTACGATTCCAGCGGCGACCAGCATTCGACCTCGGAAGGTCAGGCCTACGCCATGTTCTTTGCGTTGGCCGATAACGATCGCACCACCTTCGACCGCGCGCTGATCTGGACCCGCGACAATCTCGCTGGCGGCGATCTGGCCACGCATCTGCCGGGCTGGCTCTGGGGAAAAAATAAAGAAGGGGAGTGGACGCTCCTCGATCCCAACCCCGCCTCCGACGCCGATCTATGGATGGCCTATTCGCTGCTCGAGGCCGGGCGCCTCTGGAATTCAACCGGCTACACGCTGCAAGGCCGCGCCATGCTGGCCCTGATCGCCAAATCCGAAGTCGCCGACCTGCCCGGCTTTGGCCCCATGCTGTTGCCGGCGCCAACCGGCTTTCATCGCGATCGCACATGGATTCTCAATCCCAGCTACCTGCCCTACGTCCTCTTTGAGCGGCTTGCCGTCTACGATCCCTCCGGCCCGTGGCGGCAGATCGCCTTGGGCATTCCGCGCCTGCTGGCGCAAAGCTCGCGTCACGGCTACGCCATGGATTGGATTCAGTACGTCCCTGGCGACGGCTTTTATCCCACCGTTCTGCCCTCGCAAGCCGAAAAGGAAGGCCCCGTTGCCGGTTGGGCCGGCGGCAGCTACGATGCCATCCGCGTCTACCTTTGGGCGGGAATGATCGATCCCCACGACGCCCAGCGCGCGGCCATTCTCAACGCCGTTCCCGGCATGAAGGCCTATCTTGCCGATCATGATGCCCCCCCGGAAAAGATCAGCGACCAGGGGCTTCCGCAGGAGCAAGATGGTCCTGTAGGCTTTACAGCGGCCCTGCTGCCTTATTTACGCTCTTATCCTGATTCTTCTCGGGCTATGGGCCGGCAAATTGTTCGTCTCAACGCGCAAAAGGATGAAAAATCAGGATTGTACGGAACAGGTATCGCATATTACGATCAGAATCTCGCCTTGTTTGCAACGGGATATCTCGATGCCAGATTTAGGTTTGGACCGGGAGGAGAGCTGATCGTAGGATGGAAACGCAAATGAGGGTACGCAAGGGAGCTTGGAAAGCGAGCTTAATGGTAGCCGGCTGTCTGTTGCTGGTGATGCCGGTGGTCTGCGCGCAATCGAAAACCAAATCCGCCGCCAGCTCGGCCGATGCGGTGCGCGCCGGACTGGTGGCCAAGGCTCATGCGCTCGAATCCCGCGGCCGGCCCGATATGGCTGTCCAGTTGTGGCAGCAGATTCTGCTTTCGACGCCCAATAATACCGAGGCGCTGGCCGGGCTCGCTCGCGATTACAAACTGATGGGCTCGAGCGATCTTTCCAATCAGACGCTCGACCGTCTGCGCCGCGTCAATCCCCGCGATTCCAATATCGCCAAAATTCAAGCGATGCCGAGCACCGTCGCTTCCAGCTCGCAGCTTCGCCAAGCCGGGGAACTCTCTAAACAGGGGCGCAACGACGAGGCCATGCGCATCTATCGTCAGCTCTACGGCAACAATCCGCCGCAGGGCGACATTGCACTGGGGTACTATCAAACGCTTTATGGAACCAACGGCGGCAAACAAGCCGCCATTGACGGGCTGCGCAATCTGGCCTCGCGCAACCCGGGCGACGCCCGCTACGCCATTCAGTTGGGCATTATGCTCACCTACGAGCAGCGCACCCGCTCCGAAGGCATCCGCCTGCTTTGGACGCATCAAAACGATCCCGAGGCGCAGGCGCCGTTGCGTCAGGCCTTGATGTGGGATTCGGCCAATCCGTCTTCGGCCGCCGAGCTGCGCGAATACCTCAAGAACCATCCCAAAGACACAGAGGTTGAAACCCACCTTAAGCAGAACGAAGCCAAGCTGGCGCAGATGAACTCCGGCATTGCGCGCACCGCCGAGGAGCGCGCGGCCTTTGCGGCGCTCAACGGGCACCGGCTCGACGAGGCCGAAAAGCGCTTTACCGAGTTGCTGGCCAAAGATCCCGACAACGGACGCGTGGCCGCGGGCATGGGCTTTTTGCGCATGCAGCAGAAAAATTTCGGCGGTGCCATCGGCTATCTCACGCAGGCCGAGCAAAAGGGCTACAAGGCCAAGAGTGTCGAAGATGCTCTGGCCAGCTCGCGTTTCTGGTTCACCATGGACGAGGCTTCGCGCGCCGTCGAGCAGAACCAATTTAATGTGGCCGCGATCAAGTATCGTGCCGCGCTCGACATGAATCCGCGCAGCGCCGACGCGCTCAATGGCTTGGCCGGCCTCTACGTCAAGCAGCAGCAGTACACCGCCGCCGCCACCGTCTACGATCAGCTTTTGCGCATCCAGCCCGGCTCGTCCGCCGGCTGGCGCGGACTTTTTTTGGCCTACGCCAACGACAAGCAGAACGCCAAGGCGCTCGCCATTTCGGCGCGCTTTCCCTCATCGGTCAAGGCCGCGCTCAATCGCGATCCCGAATATCTGCACGCGTTGGCCGGCATCTATCTGGCCCAGGGGCGCAACGCCGAGGCGCAGCACGTTTTATCCGTCGCGCTCTCGTTGCCTTTTCCCGACAAGGGCGGCAATCTGCTGATCGGAACCAAGCTGCAATACGCCGGCATTTTGATGGAGGCCAAGCACTACGAGCAGGCTCTGGCGCTTTACTCGCAGGTGCTCGCCGCCAGCCCCGACAATGTTTCCGGCTGGATCGGCTACATCGACGCGCAGCACGAACTCGGGCAGGACGAGCGGGCCATCGACAGCGTGGGCAAAATGCCCGCTGCTACTTACGAAGCGGCGCTATCGGACCCTGGCTTCCTCGCCATGCTGGGCGCGGTCTACCAGCAGGCCAATCAATACGACGTGGCACAGGGCTTTTTAGAGCGCGCCGAAAAACTTCAGATCGCCGCCGGCGGCCAGCCCAGCGTCGCGTTGCAATTGCAATTGGCCGGTATCTATTTGCTGCGCAACAATACCGATCAGGCCTACGCCATCTATCGCCAGGTAATCACCGATCATCCCGACCGAGCCGACGCCTGGAAGGGCATGATCTCCACTCTGGCCGCCACCAAGCGCAATCAGCAGGCTTTGCAGGAGATTGCGCAGATTCCCGCGCCCACGCGCAAGCTGCTTGAAGACGACATTGAATTTTTGCAGACCGAGGCCAGCCTTTACGCCGTCTCCGGCGACACGGCGCACGCCATCGACTACTTGAATCGCGTCGACGCCTACTACGCTAAAAGCAAAACTCTGCCGCCGCCGAATATCGCCATTCAGCGCGCCTGGCTGCTCTACAACACCGGCAGTGATCGCGCCCTTTACGTCGCGCTGATGCATCTGGGCGGGCGCAGTGATTTGACCGTGGCGCAGCGCGAAACCGTGCAGGAGATCTGGGCTAACTGGAGCGTGCATCGCGCCGCCGCGGCCATGGAAAACAACGACGTGCCGCGCGCCGTCGATATTCTTGACGCCGCCTCGCAGGCCTTCCCGAACAATCTTGCCGTGCGCAAAGCCGTCGCCGGCGGATTTGCCCGCGTCGGCCGCGCCAAAGAGGCCGTGGCTCTCTTCAAAACCGTGCCCATGCAGGATTCTTCGGCCGGCGACTTCGAGGGTGCCGTCAGCGCCGCTCTGGCCGCTAACGATAGAAATCAAGCTGAGCTCTGGCTGCGTCAGGCCATGGAGCGCTTCCCGAATGATCCGGGAATTCTGACTTTGGCCGCCCGCTACGAGCAGGCGCGCGGCGACAGCGAGCGCGCCGCCGATTACTATCGCGCCTCGTTGGCCGTCATGCCCAAAGTCACGCCTGTTGACCGGCTGGCTCACGCTCTGGTTTATCCCGAGCAGAGCAAGAAGGCGCATCGCGCCGTCACCGCCGCTGACTTGCAGCGGCTGCTCGATCCGCAAAACGAGCCCTTCGCCAAAACCACCAGGCTGCCTTCGCTGCCCGCCTACGGCTCCGATCCTTATTACGGCAATGCTCCCGTCATTCTGCCGCAATCGCAGCCGGCGCAATCGGCCTCGCCTTCGAACCCAAGCGGCGTCAGCCAGCAGATGCCCGTGCAGGCGCCCAATATCGCATTGCATCTTCGCCGGCAGGCCGCGAGCTCGACCTATTCCATCCTGGCTTCGTGGACGCGCACTCCGCGTCAGATCCGCTCGCATCGCGTCTTTTTCGCCGCCTGGAATCCTTCGCCGCGCCGCGCGCGCCTGATGCGCGCCGCCTGGATGCCTGTCCGTCCGGCCGTGCGCGTAAAAGCTAATCTCTTGCGCTCCGTTCATCTTCACGCCGTAGCGCAGAGCGCTTCAGGCCAGCCGGAGATTGTGCCCAACCCGCCGCACTCGATGGCCTCCGACGCCTGGAAGGGCTTGGTCTTCTCGCTGATGTCGGGCAACCGCAACGCAGAAGCCATCGACGAGCTCGGTAAAATTCCTCCCGAGGTTCGCCGTCAGCTTGAGGTCGACATCGAGTGGGTGCAGGGCATCGCCAGCCTTTACTTCTCCGCCGGCGATACGACACGCGCCACCGTCTATCTCAATCGCGTCGAAAACTACTATCTTGTGCATCGCACCTCGGCACCAGCTTCGCTTGAGGTGCAGCACGCCTGGCTGCTTTACAATCTGCACGACGATGTGGCTCTCTATCCGCTGCTGCAACGGCTCGACGTGCGTTCCGACCTGACCGCCGACCAGCACAAGCAGGTGGAAGATCTCTGGGGCGACTGGGCCGTCCGTCGCGCCACCGAAGCGATCGAGAGCGGCCACCTGCTGCGCGGCGTGCAGATTCTTCAAGCCGCCTCGCTGGACTATCCCGGTAGCTCCTCGATCCGTTTGGCCGTGGCCGGAGCCTATGCGCGCGTTGGCCGCTCGCAAGAGGCGCTCACGCTCTTTAAAACCATTCCGCTGAACGAGGCCAGCGCGGGCGATTTCCAGGGTGCAATTTCGGCGGCGATTTCGGCCGGCGATCTGGCGCAGGCCGAAGCTTGGCTGCGCATTGCGCTCTCCCGCTATCCCAACGATCCTCTGGTGCTCAGTCTCGCGGCCCGCTTTGAGCAGGCGCGCGGCAACAATGAGCGCGCCAGCGCCTTTTGGCGCGCGGCGCTCTCCGCCATGCCCGCCGGCTCCAGTATCAAGGGGCTCGACTACGGTCTGGTAACGCCGTCTGGCAGCTACAACGCTCCAGGACCGGGCGAAACCAAGCACTTGCTCGATCCGCGCTTCGACCCGCTACCCACGGCCGACAAACTTGCTCCGCTGCCCTCCTACAAGCGTCAGGCTCCGGCCGCCTCGCTGCCCGTCGCCGCGCCGGCGCCCAGTCAGACTGTGCCCATCACCGCGCCTTCCAACAATCCGCTGCCGATCCCCTCGCGCTCGCAGGGGCCGGTCTACACACCCAGCGGCGCAACCGGCAAGGTGATCGCCGCGCCGCTCTTCTATTCGCGCAAAACCGGCCACAACGCTTCTTTCTCCGGCCCGGTGCTGATTCAGCAAAGCGCGATTCTGCAGTCGGTCGCCGACGGTGCGCAAGAGGCTGGCGCAACGTCGCAAACGCCCTTGCGTATTACCTCGCAGCCGATGAACGCGCAGGCAGCGCTCTCGCTGGCCCTGTTCGCCGAGCAAACCGATAGCCAGCTCACGCAGGGGTCGGCGACGCTGATCCACAACGTGCCTAACGCCTCCGCGATGGCCACGCAAGCGCCCGCCCGGCAGGGCGTCTACAACTTGGCGCAGTACACGCCTTCACCTCAGGATATTGTGACCGGCGCTTATTCCACGCCGCAGCAACAGCAGTCCGCCGCGCAGCAGCAGGAAACAGCCGTTACGCCGGCCAAGCCCAAGGCCAGCAACGAGCAGTTGACTCTTTCGTCGACCAAGCACAAAAAGTCTAAAAAGGCGCGCAGGCACGCCGACTATGAATCCGAACCTACGCTCGGCAGCGCACCGATCCGTGGAAACGCGCTACCCGCCGAGTCCGCGCCGGCGCCTCAGCAGACGGCCGCACTGCCCGATGAGCCCGCTCCGCAGTCTTCTTCCGACAGCGGCCTGACCGACGAGGAGCTCGAACAGCGCAATCTTCCGCCGTTGCGCGGCCCCTGGATTCGCACCCAGCGCCGCCCACACGCCCTCAGCCCGCGTGAAGAGGCCGAGACGCAGTTGCAGGCCATCGAGAGCAGCTATAGCGGCTGGCTGGGCGGCGCAGCCCTGCTCAGCTATCGCACCGGCGATCCGGGCTACAGTCAATTGGCAGACGTTGAAGCGCCCTTCGAGGTTTCCGCGCCCCTCGGCTACCACGCTCGCATTACCGCTGTTGCCCGCCCGGTCTTTCTCGATTCCGGACAGGCCAACGGCAACGCCACCATCTCCGTTACTCAGTCGACCACTACGGGAAGCAAACTGGTCAGCATCGCCGAGCCGATCGGCACGCTTGCCAATACCAGCACTACGATTCCGGCGCAGCAAAATGCCTCCGGATTGGGCGGCGAGTTGCAACTCGCCTTTCCGCACTTTGCCATCGCTGGCGGATACACGCCGGCCAATTTTCTGATCGCCACCATCACCGGCCGCTTCTCCTGGACGCCGGCCGGCGGTCCATTCACCTTCAACTTCGTCCGCGACTCGATCAAGGACTCGCAGCTTTCCTACTCCGGCCTGCGCGATCCGAAGGGCGACACGCTCGGCACCCTCGGCCAGATCTGGGGCGGAGTGGTTTACAACCAGGGTCAGATTCAGATCAAGCACGGCAACGCCGAGTCGGGCTATTACTTTGCCGCCAGCGGGCAGTACATCAACGGCTATCACGTCCTCGACAATCGCCGCTTCGACGGCAACGGCGGCGCTTATTGGCGGGCCTACGCCGCGCCCGAGTTCGGCAATCTGAACGTGGGCGCAAACTTCTTCGCCATGCACTACACCAACAACCAGAACGCCTTCACCCACGGCATGGGCGGCTACTTCAGCCCCCAGGCCTACTTCCTGGCCAACGTCCCCTTCACCTGGGCCGCCCACTCCGGAACCCACTGGCACTACAACATCCTGGGCAGCCTCGGCGTACAGGCCTTCCAGGAGGACCAGACGCCGCTGTTCCCCGGCACCGCGATTGCCGAGTACATTCCGGCCAAGACCAGCGTGGGCCCCAACTACGATCTGCGCGCCCAGGCGGCTTACCAGATCAGCCCGCACTGGTTTGCCGGAGGGTTCTTCGGCGCCAACAACTCCC
>PMHC01000041.1 GCA_003156495.1 Acidobacteriaceae bacterium | reverse complement strand
GGATGCCGTTTTTGCCCATGAGCGCGAACCAACCCAGAAAGGCGAGGATGTAGTCCTGCAACGCGATGGTGAGCGCGGCGGTGGCCAGCCCGAGAATCGTCGAGGTTTCCTGGGGCGGCCCGAAAACAACAAACAGAATGAGCACGGCGCCGAGCGCCTGAATGGACAGCTTGAAAATGCTGTGCAAGGTGTGTATCTGCCGGTGGTCGACCATGGGATGGGTCATGAGACGTCGCATCAGCGCGCCGCAAAAGATCATTCCCGCCAAAATAAGAAGAATGAGCGCGAAGGAGTTGAGAATCAGGTTCAACACGATTTTGTGCTGCAGCTTGACCTGCGCCGACCACTTGGCGTAAATCTCCGCCAGTTGCTGCGCGGTTTGTATGCGGTCGTCGTCAATTGAAAGAATCTGCCGCACGCTGCCGCGGTCTTTAAGACTGACGAGTTTAGCGGCGCGATCGGAGGCGACTACGGCGTTCGCCATGGCGCTGGCCTTGGCCTCCAGCGCATTGTGCTCGATAGTGATGTTACGCGCATCGTTCAGCGCATCTTTGCGCGCCTGCTCGATCCACGCCAGACGGCTGCGCTGGCTGAACCACGAACCGATTCGCGTCGCCAGTGTATGGTGGCGTTTGGCTGACAAAACGGCGATCTGGCCGTCGCCCTGCACCGTGCTTTCAAATTTGCGCATCGCCGCTTCGTGCGCGGCCAGCTCGTTCTGAATCCCCGTGCCGTGATCGCCCGAGGCGCGTTCCAGATCGCGTTGCGTATCGGCCAACTCGTCGGTGTCGAGTTCCAGTTGCGCTTTGGCTTCTTCCAACGCGTTGTTCTGCGCGCCGGTCTTCTGCGTGCCGGCCTGAGCCGTCAGGCTATCGACCTGCGCCTGATCTTGCCGCTGGAGCTCTTCGATCTGCGCGACCTTATGCGAAAGATCGAGTGCTTCTCCCTTCAGTTGCCGGTGCTGCGCTTCAAGATGCGCCTGTCGCAGCGCCGCGGCAAAAGCCTGATCGACTTCGTGATCGGCCAGCCGCACGGCTTCGTGCGCAAATGCGCCCTCTTCGGAGCTTACGGCCAGCGTGGCCAGCGTTTGCGCCGTTTGCCATGGCTGCTGGTCGACGAACGACGGTATCGCTCCCGATGCGCCGCCTCTTCGCTGCAGATACGACATGGCGTCGCGCGTGGTCCACAAAAAAACGGCGCAGACAGCCACCATCGCCAGCAGGCCAATGAAGAGCGCGAACTCGATCTTTTTGAAAAAACCGGCGCCGCGGCGTTTACTGGAGTCGGCGTCGGTTGCGGAAGAAGCCATGCATCCATTGTATGCAGCGGCGCGCCGCGCGGCGTTTTGCTCCGTTGCTTTTCGGTTGCGGTCAATCGGGACTCGGCGGAGAATGAGAGAGTGCGAACCGGGATGCGTATCGTCGCGATCCTTCTGCTGGTTTGCCTGACGGCGCCTGCGCCGATGGCGCGGCAGGTAGAGCCGGCCGCGAAACAGGCCACGCACGTGGTTCCTCCGCCCGAGGAGCGCATCGACATCAACCACGCCAGCCTGCATGAATTGCTGAAGGTTCCCGGCATGACGCCGAGCTGGGCCGGGCGCATCGTGCGCTTCCGTCCCTACTACACCAAATTGGACTTGCTCGAGCGCGGCGTGGTCACCGGCGAAGTCTACGAACGCATCAAGGATTACATCATCGCCCACCGCGATAAAAAATAGCGGTGAGCCGGATTCAAGAGCTTTCTGCCTTTTCCACGCCGGTGGCCGCGTACACTGTCCAGAGACACGGCGCAATAAGGAACCGACGCATGATTCAGCCTATGGAGCAATCGAGTCGCATTCGCGGTTATATCGTTTTCGCCTTCGTTCTGGCGCTGGCGCTGTATCTGGCCTGGATCGTTCGCGGTTTTCTGATTCTGCTTTATGTGTCGGCGTTGTTTGCCGTCGTGCTTTCGCCGATGGTGCATGCTACGGCCAGGGTTCGTATCGGCCGCTGGCGGCCCTTCCAGGGGGCGGTGGCGATCTTTATTCTTCTGCTGGTTTTTGTCGCCGCGCTCTCGGCCTTCGGCTTCCTCGCCTTGCCGCCGGTGATTCGCGATTTGAACGAACTCAGCGGAGAGCTTCCCACGCGCGTTCCCGCTCTGCTGGCCAAGCTGAAGCAACTGCCCTTCGCCAGCCAGTTAAATTCGGCCGATGCCGTCACCTGGCTGCAGAATTCCGCGGGTCACATCGCGTCGTTTCTGCTCTCTTCGCTCAAGGATTGGGCCGTCGTGCTGCTGCAGATCATCGCCGGATTCGTGCTCACGCTTTACTTCATTCTCGAAGGCGACCGCGCGTATCGCTGGTTTCTCTCTCTTTTTCCGGTTTTGTCTCGCCAACGGCTTGACGGCGCTTTGCGGCGCGCGGCGGCGCGTATTGAAAAATGGCTTTTCGGTCAGCTGACGCTGATGCTGATTCTGGGTGCGGCGAGTACGGTCGTCTATCTCTCGCTGCACGTTCGCTACGCATACGCGCTCGGCGTGCTTACCGGCCTGCTCAATGTGGTTCCAGTGCTCGGCGCGGCCACTTCAATCGTGCTGGCAATTCTGGTGGCCGCCGTCGATTCCTGGGGCAGCGTGATTGGCGTGGCCATTTTTTATTTGCTCTATCTCCAAATCGAGAACGCCTATCTGATTCCCCGCATCATGAAAAACCGGGTGAATCTGACGGCGCTGACAATCTTTGTCTCTTTGCTTCTAGGCTCGGAACTGGCGGGAATTGTGGGCGCGATGGTCGCTATTCCCACGGCGGTACTCGTAACGGTACTTGTCGACGAGTACCTGGTGCACAAGAAAGCTGTTTAGAGCAAATCGCCTGATGGTATAGAGGAGAAAATCGTCCCTCAGGGGCTAAAGCCCACGATTTATGGGCNNCACCTACAGGAGATTTGCTCTAGACGTTGAACTTGAAGAAGAAAACGTCGCCGTCTTGAACCACGTACTCCTTGCCCTCCGAGCGGTAGAGGCCTTTTTCCTTGATGGCCTGCTCGCTGCCGTATTTAAAGAGCTCGTCGCAGTGGTAGGCCTCGGCGCGGATAAATCCACGCTCGAAGTCGGAGTGGATGACGCCTGCGGCCTGCGGCGCTTTGGTCCCGTTAGAGACCGTCCAGGCCCGCGTCTCGTCCGGCCCGGCGGTGAAGAAGGTAATCAACCCCAGCAGCTTGTATGCCGAGTGGATCAACCGGTTCAGACCCGGCTCCTTCAACCCAAGATCATTAAGAAAATCGACGCGCTCGGCCGGCTCCAGCAATGCGATTTCGGACTCGATCGCCCCGCAGATGCGCACCACTTCGGCGCCTTCCTCGGCGGCGCGTTTTTCCAGCGCCTCGACCCACGGATTGCTTTCCTTCAGTCCTTTTTCGTCGACGTTAGCCACGTAGAGCACCGGCTTGGCGGTAATCAAAAACAGATCGCGGGCGGCGATTTTCTCTTCGTCTTCCAGCTCGACGCTCCGCGCCGGGCGGCCTGCTTCCAGTGCCGCGCGCAATTTTTTCAGCGTTTCGAATTCGACCTTCACCTTGGCGTCGGAGCTGGCGCGCGCGGTCTTTTCCGACTTGGTCCAGCGCTTCTCGATGCTATCCAGATCGGCCAGCATCAGTTCGGTGTTGATCGTCTCCATATCGCTTAGCGGATTGATGCTGCCGGAGACGTGAATCACATTTGAATCTTCGAAGCAGCGGACGACGTGGCAAATCGCGTCGGTCGAACGGATGTGACCCAGGAATTGGTTGCCCAGCCCCTCGCCCTTGCTGGCACCAGAGACCAGGCCGGCGATGTCGATGAACTCCATCGTCGTGGGCACTTTGCGCTTTGGTTTGAAAATTTCCGTCAGACGGTCCAGACGTTCGTCCGGCACCGTAACCACCCCCATGTTGGGGTCGATGGTGCAAAATGGATAGTTTTCCGCCGGGGCCTTGGCCGCAGTCAAGGCGTTGAAGATGGTGCTTTTGCCCACGTTGGGCAAGCCGACAATACCGCAATTTAAAGACATGACGGAACGCGTCCTTTTAAAGATAGACTCACACAGCCAAAGACCGTCCCGCGCTCCAAAGGCCGTCTGATGGCGTGGAAATGTCTACGGAGACAAAGCGGATGTTCCAGGAAGCCTCTGGCTGAAACTCTTTGACTTTATTATGCCCGAAACCGGCGTCGGCGCACCATGCAGAAGCAACGGACCGCTTTTGCTCCGCTCGACTTCTGCCCGCATCGGATCAGCACGCGGTTTTCAAGGCAAAAAATCGCCTTCTACTTGAGTTGGAACAGTACGCAAATGGGTAACCGCCGCGTTCGACGCCTTCGCGAAGCATAGCGCGGATGGTGGCGGTCTGGCGGCACGCCAGTTCCGACTGCGCGGGATTGGCGGCCTGCCGCGTTGCGATCGGAGCCAGTGCGGCTGGCTGCTCGATAGAAGATGCCGAGGGAAATAATGATCTCATCACGATGGATGCCCGGAGAACAGCACAAAAAAGTGCAGCAAGACGTTGGCAGAATTGCCTTGCTGCACAGGAGAATGCCCCATGGGCAAACTTGCGTACTGACGGCTTTACTCCGCAGTTAAACTAATTTTTTAAATAGGCTCGAGGTTGTCTTCTTCCATGCAAAAACGAAATCCCATGACTTTGGCGCGCATCACGATGGAATGGATGTTGCGCGCGCATTGGTCGTTGCGATGAATCGTTCCGTCAATAATCTTCTCCGGAGTTTGATTGGCGGATTGCCGGTACACGCGGATATTCGCGCTTTCTAGTTGCGGCAGTGAAGCAAACAGATACGTGCGCACATCGATCGCGTCGCGGATTGCTTGAAGGGTTTGGTGCTTGCGCCGAGTCGGTAAGCGGAGATCACTGTCCCACGGGTCCGGCATGCGCGCCATCCAATCGCATTCGGCGATCTTACCAACGAGTTGAAAGCGCAGCAGACGAAGCGGTGCGCGGCTGAGTTCTCCATAGCGCAGCCCGCGGCAGAAGTCGCGCAAGAAGCGGCAGATCCCGGAGATCTGTCGGAAGAGGTTATCTTTTTTCTCCAAGTAGCGCTCGTCGCCGTATTGACCACGGTGCAGAGCCAAGAGTGCAAACGCCATCGGAAACCTCCTGCATGGACAAGGTTGCATGCACAACCGCGCGACAAAACTTTTTTGAAAAGCTGCGCCGAGCGAAAGCGGGGAATAACGCCGATTCATCTCGGCACAGCAGAGGAAAGACAGAATTGCGGTGCTTAGAGCGCCTGATCGCCTCGTTCTTTATTGCGAATGCGAACCGCGCCGTCGAGTTTGTAGTAAAAGATTTTGCCGTCGCCGATCTTTCCGGTGGTGGCTGAACCGCTAATTGCCTCGATGGTGGACTCGAGAAGAGAGTCATCGATAATCAATTCGATTTTGACCTTAGGCAGCAGGTCAACATCGTATTCACGTCCGCGGAAGACTTCGGTATGGCCTTTCTGGCGGCCATGTCCGCGCACTTCGGTGACCGTCATTCCCCCGACGCCCAACTTGATGATGGCGTCTTTAACCGCTTCAAAGCGGTTGGGCCGAACGATTGCTTCAACCTTCGTCATAAACACCTCGCATGGTGAACGGCTGTTAATCGGCGGTCTGAAAGCACTCAGGCCGCCATGAGATTATTTGTCGACATTGCTGCCGGTAAGGCTCCTCGGCATGCCCGCGGGGGCGGCCAGCGAAGAGATAACATATTCCGGATAAGCGGCAATGCCGTGTTCGTACAAGTCTAGGCCATAGGTCTCGCCGTCTTCGGAAAGGCGCAGGAGACCGGCCTTGTTGATGAGGTAGAAGACGATGAGGCCGATCGATAGCGTGGCGACGATCGTAATGCCGCTGCCGATAGCCTGCGCTTCGAGCACCTTGAAGCCGCCGCCGTAGAACAACCCAGTGAGCGGAGCCGAGTTATCCGGACCGGTGGGTCCGCTTGCGCCATACTTGCCGGCGGCGAACAGGCCAAGCGAAAGCGTGCCCCAAATGCCGCAGGCGCCATGCACCGGAAAGGCTCCAACCGGATCGTCGATGCGGAACCATTCCAGAGCATCGACAGCCCAGCAAACCACCACGCCGGCAACGGCGCCAATGAAGATCGAGCCCGTTGGGCTGACCCAGTAGCAAGGACAAGTGATGGCCACCAGTCCGGCGAGCAGGCCGTTTACCGTGAAGGCTATATCCCACTTTTTGCTGTAGTGGTAGGCATAGAACAAGGCCGTCATGCCGGCGGCGCAAGCGGCCAGCGTGGTATTGATGGCAACGCGACCGATACCGATGTAGTCGATTGCCGAAAGCGTCGAGCCAGGATTGAAACCGTACCAGCCGAACCACAAGATCAGGCCGCCGCAGGTGGCGATGGTCAGATCATGCGGCAGCATAGGCGAGCCGCCGTCGCGTTTGAACTTGCGGCCCAGGCGGGGCCCGAGAACGATCGCGCCAGCCAGCGCGATTACGCCGCCGATCGTATGCACGACCGTGGAGCCGGCAAAGTCATGGAAACCGAGGCCGAGGCTGGGGAAGAAGTTACCCGCCGTTCCCATGGTTGCCAAAAAGCCGTCCGGTCCCCAAGCCCAGTGGCCGACGATTGGATAAATGAAACCGGAAACCGCCACCGAATAGAGCAGGTCGCCGATGAAGCTGGTGCGACCAACCGTGGAGCCATCGCAAATGGTCGAGCAGGTATCGGCGAAAGCAAACTGGAAGACCCAGTAAGCAAGAAAAGCCACGCCGGTTGCTTCATAAGTATCGGGCACGCCCTGCAAAAAGAACCAGTGATAGCCGATGAAGCCGTTGCCGTGGCTGAACATGAAAGCGAAGCCGACCGCGTAGAAGAGAATGCCGCACAGGCAAGTATCAACGACGCATTCCACCAGCACGTTGACGGTTTCGCGCGAGCGAGCGAAGCCGGCTTCGAGCATCGTGAAACCGACCTGCATGGCGAAGACCAGGAAGGCGGCGACCAGAACCCACACGGTATTGAGAGGATTGATCACATCCGGCGGCTTGGGCGTGCTATCGGCGGCGTAAACCTTCGTGAAAAACAAGGCCGTTGCCGAAGCCATCACCAGAAGGGTCAGGCCCACACCCAGCATTTTTCCGGCCAGCAAAGTGGCGCCGTAGCGCCGCCATTCCGGCTGCCGCAGCCGCTCACGCAAGCGGACCAATTTCTGCGCAAAGTTTAAAGAACACTTTTGCCGCGCGATGTATCTCATCGTGTAGCTCCTCCATTCGTGAATTTGTCGAACAATTGGCTGCGTGCAAAACAGTCAAAAATTGAAAAGAGGCGAACACATTTTTTTGCGCGACCAAGAAAGTCAGCCTCGTGAACAGATCGCGCTGTTACCGCGCGATGGCGTTCATTCAGGCCGCGAATGCGTTCGCTTGTTCATTAAACGTAGAGCCAGATTTGGAAGGCCGCAATCTATCCTTTGGGATAATTCCGCTTGTTTCTTATGGGTTCTTTACGGGAAGATGGAAATCCTCACGGGTTCCTGATGCAGGCGTGACGCAGACTAGATCTTTTCCCACATCTTGACTAGATCGGCCAGCGACGCGGCTTGCATCTTTTCCATCGCCAGGCGGCGATATAGCTTCACGGTTACCACGCTCAAAAAGAGTTTCGCGGCAATCTCGCGATTGGTCATTCCCGTCGTCACCATCTCGATCACCTGACGCTCGCGCTCGCTCAACGAGGCGACGCGCGCGCGGATGGCGTCGGTCACTTCGCGCGTCTGGCGGCTGGCGCGATCCTGCTCAAAGGCTTGTTTGACGGCCGCGAGCAATTCTTCGTCCTGAAATGGCTTGGTAAGAAACTCCACCGCACCGGCTTTGAGAGCTTTGCGCACCATGGGAATATCGCCATGCGCGGTCATCACGATGATGGGAAGCTGGCAGCCGCGCTCGATCATCCGCGCTTGCAATTCCATGCCGCTGATACCGGGCAATCGAACGTCGAGAATCAGGCAGCCGCTCATGGCGTCGGTCCATGCGTCTAGAAATTTCTCGGCCGAGCCGAAGTGCCGCGCGGAAACGCCCATCGAATCGAAGAGATCGCAGAGCGCCTGACCGACAGAAAGATCGTCTTCGACAATGTAGGCTTTCTGCTCCGGCTTGTTTTGTGAAGGTTCCGGCGCCATCATGCTTTCGATCCTAATACAACGTGAAAGGCCGTACCCGGCGTAAGATTCTCGGCCCAGATGTGGCCGTCGTGCGCTTCGACAATGCTGCGGCAGATGGAAAGTCCGATGCCGGTGCCGTGCGATTTGGTCGTGAAAAACGGTTCGAAGATTTTGGCGCGGATTTCTTCGCTCATCCCGGAGCCTGCGTCGCCGACGGTAAGCATTGCACCCGCCGCGCCGGCGGATTCGGTGCGCAGCGTCAACATGCGCTCGCCGTTGATTTCCATCATGGCGTCCATGCCGTTTATCGCCAGATTGATGAGCAACTGCCGGATCTGCACCGCGTCGGCTTCGATGGGCGGCAGGTTTTCCTCGAGCTCCAAATGGATCGAGACGCCGCGCCGCACGGCTTCGTCGCGGAGCAGTGGCAGCGCTTCGCGGATGATGCGATTAAAATTCGTCGCTTCGCGCAGTGGCTCTTTTTCGCTGAACAGCGAACGCACGTGATCGATGACCGCGCTGGCGCGCATGCTTTCGCGCACTAGGTTTTCCGCGGCGTTTGTAGCCTTCTCCGTGTTGGCCGGCTGTGCGCGCAGCCAGCGCTTGCAGGCCTGCGCCTGAGCCACCAACGCGGTGAGCGGTTGCTTGATTTCATGCGCGATTGAAGCCGCCATTTCCGCCATGCTCAAGGTTCGCGCCCAGCGCGCGGAGTCGTCCTGCGCGGCGCGCAGCGCCTCTTCGGCCTGATACTGCTCCTCGATGTCGATATGCACGCCGTACCAGCAATCGATTTCTCCGCTGGCCGTGCGTTGCGGAATGCCGCGCACCAAAAACCAGCGGTGACCGCGGGCGGCGCTACGCACGCGCACCTGCACTTCAAAACGGCTCGATGCAAGACGCGCATCGTTCCAGCTCTGCCGGAAAAGCGGCTCGTCCAGCGGATGAAAGATGCGGAAGAAGCCCTCGCCCCGCAAATCTCCGCGGCTCAATCCGGTGAATTCCAGTAGATCGCGGTTGCAGTATTCGATGACGCCATCGGCGTTGGCGCGCCAGATCTGCTGCGGAATGGCTTCGGTAAGCAGCCGCAACTGGCGCTCGCGCTCGAGAATCTCGCGATTGGTCTGTTCCAGCTCGGCGGTGCGCGCGCGTACGCGTTCTTCCAATTCATCGCGCGCGGCCCGCGCCGTGGTTTCAATGCGCCGGCGCGCGGCGCTGATCGCGGTGATCGCAATCGCGCAAAGAATGAAGGCCGCGTCATAGGAACGTAGCTCGCGGTCAATAGTGAATGAATACAGCGGAGGAATAAAAAAGAAGGTGACCAGAATCGATGAAAAAACAATCGACCAGATGCCGGCCAGAATGCCGCCGAACCAGGCGCTACCCATGATGGCGCCGAAGAACAGAAAGACAAATGGATAGGCAATCACGTGCTGCAACAAAAACGTCCACAGCAGCGCAACCAGCACAAAAAAGCCCGCAATCAGAATCGGCTTCCAAAGGTATTTCGAAATTCCGCAGGAAATACGATATGCCATCCGGTTCATATATGCGATCATACTGCGATATTCCTGTCGACTTTACACGTTCGACAGCGCAGAACTCAAGAGACTAAGTTTGACGTTCCAACTGTACGCTCGGAATTATCTAAGTCTTTTGGGATTGTAGGCACTTTGAAGCCTGAGACGTATCAGGCCCAGTCGGTATGCAATGGAACTTCGTTTCCAGATTGCGCGAGCTACGAAAGACCTCGACTTTACGTTGCGCGCAGTCTCTACGCAAGGAGGAGATGCCGTGCTCGGATATCTTCAAGAGACGGGCCGACGCGATCTGAACGATTTCTTTTCATTTCGAGTCGGCGCCCCCATGATGGACCTAGACGGCGCGCCTTACAGCGGCTCCCGCTACAGTCAGGATCAATCCCTTCTCAGAAGCAATAGCTGTAACCAAGAGAGGCACCAATGCGCCGAGTGCGAAGCTTGCTGCCGATGACAACGCTGCCTGAATTGGACGCGGACGAAGCGCCTTGGAAATACCGAGCTCATCGCTGGCATGAGCACCCAAGGCATCGTGAGCCATCAGTTGCTGAGCAACCTGTTTCGCGAGAGAAGGATCGAGTCCACGGGCAATGTAAATTTCCGCCAGCTCCTTATGCTCGCACTTATTGTCTCTTCTTATCTCCGTACGTTCTATGTTCAGATCAGCGCGTTCGGTGTCCGCCTGCGAATGCACAGAAACATACTCACCGGCTGCCATCGACATCGCTCCAGCAACCAGGCTGGCCATTCCTGCAACCAACAGATTACGGTGTGTCGCATGTGCGACTGTCTCCAATTGCACAAATAGTTCACTGACTTGTTAGAGCATTATTCACAATGTGCTGGAATGATTATGGTGCAAAGTGAGATACAACTACAGCGGACTGCTACTCTGTGTTCCTGGGAGAAACCGGAAACGCAACAATAACTTGTTTCGGAATGCGCGTTGAAGCTGCGATCCATCGCATTGCATTTGGGAAGAGAGAAAGTCCGAAAAGAGCCAGACTGCGGCCCGCTTTGGTGACCATGGACCGTGAAAGACCGGTTGCGAGACCCATACCTCGGCTAAGCTGAGCATGAAGCCTATG
>PMHC01000226.1 GCA_003156495.1 Acidobacteriaceae bacterium | reverse complement strand
GGCGCGCGTTCCAGATGTTCTGCGTGGGGTCGCCACCCACCACCAGAATGTCGGCGCGGCGACCGGGCGTGATTTGCCCCAACTCGTTCCACCCAAATTGCAAGCTATAGTTATTGGTGGCCGCCGCCAGAGCCTCGCGCGGAGAAAGCCCCAGACGCACCAGCATCTCCAACTCGGTGTGCAACGAGATGCCTGGCAGCGATCCCTCCAGCGGCGCGCCCGAAGCCGCCAGATAGTGCGGATATGCGGAAAAAAGCACTTCGTTGATGTGCCAAAGCCGTAGCGCCGATTGGTCGGCCTTCTTGCGCTGGCCGTCTTCCATCCAGCGCTGCTGCGCGGCGGGCAGTCGGTGCGCCCAGTTCGGAAGCGGGTAGCTCATCTCGCCCGTCGCCGGATTGGTGGGCCGGTACATGCGTCCGGAGTCAAGCTGCGCGGCGGCCGGCTCCCGCCACAGATTGCGATGGCCGGGCAGCTCGGCGTAGTGCAGGCTGAAGACGGGCATCAGCGCGGCATGGTGCGTCGCCAGAAAGCGTGCGTAGTTGCGCAGGTGCGCGTCGTTGGTCGGCAGCCGGCCGGCGTAGCCATAAGCGGTGTCGGCCGCCGGGCCGAAGGGCGCGTCAACCAGCGGCCGCTGCAACTCGTCGGGCACCAATCCAAGATCGTAGCGATCCATGCGCGGCAGCGCGTCCACGCCGGCCTCGACGCCAACCCGGTAGGGCGTGGAAACGAAGATTCCATAAGTAATCAGCCCCATCTCGTGCGCATGCGCAATGATCCACTGCGAGTTGGCCGCCGTCACGCGCGGCGGCAGCAACAGCACGCGCGTGCCCCGTCTGGCGGTGTCGGCCATCTGCCGGGCGGTTTCCTGCGGACTCAACTCCACCGGATGCGCGCCCTCGCGCAGCTTACCGATCCACTGCGGCTGGCGCGCCAGCAAGCTCCAGTTGTCGGTTACTCCGATCGAATCAATGGCGTAAATGTGCGGGCTGGGCTGCGCGGAAAAGTCGATGTAACCGCGCTCGTTGTCGGCGCGCGCCACCACCGTCGTCACGCCCATGTAGAGGTTGGCATTGGCCTGCGCCTGCGAATTCATGCCGGCGTAGCCATCAACTAAGCCGGGGATCAGAAACTTCCCCGCGCAGTCGATTACGCGCGCGCCCTTGGGAATCGATACCTGGCCGGGCAACCCGACCTCGACGATACGCCCGTCGCGAATCACGACCACGGCACCCGCCAGATCGCGCGCCGAGCGGCCCCAGTTCGTCAAATCGACCACCGTGCCGCCGGTCAATACGAGTGTCTGGGGCTGGGCTTGCAAACCAGCCGGAACCAAAGCTAACGCGCAGATCAAAACAAAACGTGCAATCTTCAATCGCATGACAAGGTCGATCTGATAGAAATTTTCGCACAGCGCGGCAAAAGCCCGCCGGCCGGCCGCTAGCGTACTGCCGCCGTTGTCTGCCGCCGGCTGGCCAAAAGCGGCAGCAGTTGCTCGCGCGCCGCCTCTACCGTCAGGCCGTAGCGGGCGCGCAACTGGTCCACTTTGCCGTGCTCGATAAACTGGTCGGGCCAGCCGATGCGCACCACCGGAACCGACACACCCATCTCGTCGAGCGCCTCGACCACCGCCGAACCGAAGCCGCCCATCTTCACGTGATCCTCGAAGGTGACGATGGCCGCCACGCGGCGGGCGAAGCGCGCGATCGTCTCGCAATCCAGCGGCTTGATGAATCGCGGATTAATCAGCGCGGCCGAGTAACCATCGCGCTCCAGACTCGCGGCCAGTTCCTGCGCCAGCGGAAACATTGCCCCCAGGCCAAAGATCGCCACGTCGGAGCCTTCGGTCACTACCTCGGCCTTGCCCACGGCAATCGCCTGCGGCTCGGCCTTGCACGCAGCGCCCACGGCCGTGCCGCGCGGATAGCGGATCGAACTCGGCCCCGGCAGCTCGAAGGCCGTCTTCATCATGTCGGCCAGCTCGTCCCCATCCTTGGGCGCCATCATCACCAATCCGGGAATGCTGCGCAGATAAGCGATGTCGAAGAGCCCGTGATGCGTCGGGCCGTCATCGCCCGAAAGCCCGGCGCGGTCGAGGCACAACAGCACCGGCAGCTTTTGCAAGCAGACGTCGTGCACGATCGGGTCAAAGCCGCGCTGCATAAAGGTGGAATAGATGGCGCAAACCGGCCGGAAGCCGCGTGTCGCCATGCCGGCGGCGAAAATCACCGCGTGCTCCTCGGCAATGCCCACGTCGAAGTAGCGCGTCGGATGGTGCGGCCGGAACAGATCCAGCCCCGTGCCGTTCGGCATCGCCGCCGTAATGGCCACGATTCGCTCGTCTTTATCCGCCAAAGCGGTGAGCGTTTTACCGAAGATCTCGGCATAGGTCGGCACGCCGGTCGAAGCCGTCTCGCCGGTCTCGGGATCGTAAGGCCCCAGACCATGAAATTTCTTTTCCTTGTCGAGCGCCGGCTGAAAACCGCGCCCTTTCTGCGTCAAAATGTGTAGCAGTACCGGACGGGTAGCCGACTTGAGAAACTTGAAGCTCTCCACCAGCAGCGGAATATTGTGCCCGTCGATCGGCCCAAAATATTCCAGCCCGAACTCCTCGAACAAAATCGAGGGCCACAACATGCTTTTCGCAGCCTCTTCGGCGCGGCGCACGATCCGCACCGCCGCCTCGCCGCCAAAGCGCTCGATCAGCCGCGTGGCCTTGTCGCGCATCTTCTGGTAGCGCTCGTTGGTCACCACGCGATGAAAGTAACGCGCCACCGCGCCCACGTTGCGATCGATCGACCACTCGTTGTCGTTCAGCACCACGATCATTCGCTTGGTGCGCGCGGCGATGTTGTTCATCGCTTCAAAGGTCACGCCATTGGTGAAGGCGCCGTCGCCGGCCACCGCGATCACGTTCTCGTGTCCGCCGGCCAAATCGCGCGCCACCGCCATGCCCAGCGCCGCCGATAGCGCCGTGCCCGCATGACCGGCCCCGTAGCAGTCGTGCTCGCTTTCGGTGCGNNCCGGCTCCGTAACAATCGTGCTCGCTTTCGGTGCGCAGCATAAAGCCGTTCAGCCCGCCCGGCTGCCGGATCGTGTCGAAGCGCTCGCGCCGCCCGGTCAAAATTTTATGGATGTACGACTGGTGACTAACGTCGAAGAGGATCTTATCCTCGGGCGTATTGAAGACCGCGTGCAGCGCGATCGTCAGCTCCACCACGCCCAAGTTAGGCCCCAGATGGCCGCCGGTCTTCGACAGCGTTTGAATAATGAACGCGCGAATCTCCTCGGCCAGCGTCGCCATCTGCTCGTAGCTCAAACGCTTCACGTCGGCGGGAGAATGGATCGACTCCAACAATGTTCCCATGTGTTTCCTTCTCCCGGGGAAGAGGCCGGGCTGCCAGGGGCGCTCCCCTGCGTAAAAGGCCCCCTGCTAGGGGGCCTATCTTTCTGATAACGCCAATCCTTAGTATACCTGTGCCGCGCTGCCGTTGGCCGCTAACGCCCCGGCATCCGCCGTTGCCCCATCGTTACCCCTTCGTTATAGGATGGGCAAGTAGATTTTTACCCGCTGGAGGATTAATCGACGTGACTGGACCAAAAACGCACTTCTTCTCTTGCCTGGTGCTGGCCGCCATGGCGATTAGCTTCAGCGCCAGCCCGACTTGCGCGCAGCTATTCAATCCCAGCGCCGCTCCGGCCGCCAATCCGCTGGCCGACACCACCGTCAAGCCCGGCAAAATGCTGCTTTTCGATCTCGATACCCGCTTCGCCAAAGACGTGCTCGACCGCGGCGGCGAGGGCTTCGCCTCCTGGTTCGCAGAAGACGGCGTCGCCCTGGGCAACGGAGAGGCTCCACTGATCGGCAAAGTCGCCATCGCCAAATCCGCCAACTGGTCGCCCCAAATCTACCAACTGGTCCTCACCCCCACCGACGCGCTCATGGGCCCTTCCGGCGATATGGGCTACGTTTGGGGACATTTCGAAGGCCACAGCAAAGACGCCAACGGCAATCCCGTCGAAACCAGCGGCCGCTACATCACCANNGAGCCGCTGGCCTCGGGCGATTGCTGCAAACTCCCCGGCCATTAAAAACAACGCGCGAGAAACCCCGCGAAACCTCACTTCGCGCTTTGCGAACTTCGCGGTAACCACTCCCACAAGTTCCCGTAGTAACCTCACCCGGAAACCACCGTTCGCAAAATCCCGAGTACCACCGTTGTACTGGATTTACACATGGCTGACCGCTTTGTGTAAGTGCCAAATCTATCAATATCATCGATACTTGCAGACGGGTGCGTCTGTCTATGTGCGCAATGCTCGGGTTGCAGGCTGGCAACAATCATGATGCGGTGGTGCGCGCGGAGTTCACTCTCTTCGATCGCAATCCCGACCCAGCGCTCGACGAACTGGCCGAGTTGGCCGCCGTGCTCTGCAATGCCGACTACGCCTACATCGGCTGGATGGATCTGAGCCGGCTCTGGTTCAAAGCCCGCTTCGGCTTCAAAGCCGCCGATCAGCCGCGCGCCGCCACCGCCTGCCAGTGGATGCTCGAAAAAGGCGAGCCGCTGCTCATCTCAGACGCCGGCCAAGACTCCCGCTTCCCGCCCGAGGGCATTTCCCTTCCCGGCGCTAAACCCTGCCTTTCCTATGTCGCCGCGCCGCTCGTCGCCGGCGACGAGCAGATCGTCGGCACGCTGGCCGTGCTAGCGCGCAAGGCCAATCAATTCAATCAAAACCACCTTCTGCTGCTTGAAGTCCTCGCCCGCCAGGCCGTCACCCGACTCGAGCTCTACAAGCGCGTCCGCCTGCAGGAACACGCTCAGCGCCAGCGCCAGCGCACCGAGCGCGCTCTGGCCATCGAGCGCTGCTTCGTCTCCGCCACCCTCGACTCGATCCCCGCCCTGGTCGCCGTGCTCGACACCGCCGGACGCATTGTCCGCATCAACGAACCCTGCGCGCAATTAACCGGCCTCAATCTCGCCGATTCCGTCGGCCGCCCTTTCGTCGAGGAATTTCTCGAGACCAGCGACCGCGCCTGGGCCGAAGGCAAGCTGCGCGAGGCCGCCGCCGGCCAGCCCTCCGGGCCACAGGAAACAGCCTGGCAAACCACCGCCTCCAGCAGCCGCCGCGTCAGTTGGACCCTGCGCCCGCTCACCGGACCAAACGGCGAAATTCAGTATTTGATCGTCAGCGGCCAAGACATTACCGATCAGCGCGAAATGGAAAAGGCGCTGCTGTCGAGCGAAGCCCGCTACCGCGAAGTCGTCGAAAACAGCTTGGGCTTCGTCTTCACCTGTTCGATGGAGGGCCGGCTGACCTCGCTGAACGCCTTCACCGCCGAAACCCTCGGTTACCGCGCCGAGGCGCTGGTCGGCCGCATGATCGCCGAGCTGATGGACTCGAGCGGCGCGACCGCCTTTCAGGATTGCCTGAACACCCTCCAAAGCGCCGACGAGTGGCAGGGCGCGATTCCGCTCCGCCGCAGCGACGGCGTCTATCGCCGCATCGCCGTGCGCAGCCGCCGCATGCAACTGCCCGGCGAGCGGCCTTTCGTCCTCAACCACGGCATGGACGTTACCGAGCAGCACGAGGCCGAAGAAGCTCTGCACCTGGCCACGCGCCAGCGCGAGCTGATCCTCGAAGCCGTCGGCGACGGCATCTACGGCATCGACCTTGACGGCCGCATCACCTTCATCAACGCCGCCGGCGCGCGCATGTTGGGCTACGACGCCGAGCAGATGATCGGCTGCGGCGTCCATGAGCTGATCCACCACAGCCACGCCGACGGCACGCCCTACTCCAAATCCACCAGCCCCATTCTGCAGGCACTGCGCCGCGACGAGCCGATCCGCATGCACGACGAGGTCTTCTGGCGTCGCGACGGCTCGGCCATGTCGGTCGAATACAGCGCCAATCCACTCATCGAAGACGACCGCATCTCGGGCATGGTCGTCGCCTTCCAAGACGTCAGCGAGCGCCGGCGGCTGGAGCGGATGAAGGACGAGTTCATCTCCACCGTCAGCCACGAGCTGCGCACCCCGCTCACCTCGCTGCGCGCCTCGCTCGGCCTGATTCAGTCCGGCGCGCTCGACAAGCGGCCGGAAAAGCAGCGCCAGATGATCGAAATCGCGCTCAACAACTGCGACCGGCTCATCCGCCTGGTCAACGACATTCTGGACTTCGACCGCGGCGAAAAAGGCGGCCTGCCGCTCGAGCGCAAATCCGTTCTGCCCATCGATCTGCTGCGCCGCGCCACCGACGTGGCCTTCAACGCCGCCTCCGAAGCACATATCGGCCTCCGCATCGACGCCGACGCCGCTCCCGTCTTCGCCGACGAGGAGCGCACCCTGCAAGTGTTGAGCGAGCTGGTCACTAACGCCATTAAATTCTCGCCGCAGAACACGGCCATTAAGCTCTCGGCGCGCAATGAAAACGATACAAAAGAAGTCTGTTTCGCCGTCGAGGATCAGGGCCGCGGCATCGCGCGCGAAAAACTCGACCGCATCTTCGAGCGCTTCCAGCAGGGAGACGCCTCTGACTCCCGCGCCCTGGGCGGCACCGGCCTCGGCCTCGCCCTCTGCCGCAGCATCGTTGAGCAGCACGGCGGACGCATCTGGGCCGAAAGCCAGGTTGGCAAAGGCAGCCGCTTCCTCTTCACCCTGCCCATTGCCACGGAAAAAGCCTCGGAAACCAAGCTGACCTTCGTGGAAAAGTAAATCGCGCGAATCAATCTAACTCGCGCTCATCTTTCTGTCCTCTGTTCCCTGTCCACTGTCTTCCAGAGACCGGGGAGCCACAACACTGAACGAAGCACTGTTTTAACGGGCACGAGTTCACCAACCGTGGAAAAGCTCACATTCCAGAAAAGTTTTGAAGGGGCACGACTTCATCTGCCACGGAAAACTCTTACTCCGGAAAAGTTTTGAAGGGTACGGGCTTCACAGGCTGCGGAAAAACTCTGGATTTTGGGCCCGCGGGAGAAATACGTCCCTCGGGGCCTAAAGGCCGCGTTGATTTNNGCTGAAGCCGTGCCCCTTCAAGGCTTTTCCGGAATAAGAGTTTTTCCGCAGCCTGTTTAGCCCCTGGAGATTTGCTCTAGCTTCAATTCTCCGTTGGACCACCTTCAGTCCTTTGTTGGTGACTTGGCAATGTCATCGATAACAATCACGTCAATCTGTTCCTTTATGTGAATCAATCTCCAGACCCAATGATCGTATCGCGGAACGTAACGTCGGCAAATCCGAGGGCGTCTGCTCGACGAAATCTAAATCGTCGAATCTCCAGGAGAGATCGAAATCATACTTGCCTGCCAACCCCGTGGCATCAACGACAGGCTTCCTAAGATGGCCCTCGACAACCTTCGCGAACTCCGCCAACGTTGCCTGCCTTTTGTAGTAAAACCCTGGCGGAGTTTTCTCGTCGCTGCTTTTTACCTCTACGGAAACCCCTTCGACATGCGGTTTCAACTTCGCGCCTCCACGAGCGATCAGCAGCCGGTACGTCGGCATTTCTCGCTTATCGTGATGAACTTTTAGTCCGAAACGCTCTACCAAGAGGTTCTGAAGCATTAGCCGGAACTGATCTTGCGTCGTACCTGGCGCGATGATCGCAATCATGTGAAATCGGCCTGTTGGAAGGCGCTTCGTACTCACTAACCGATACTCGGGGAGATCATAAGCCTTCGAAACAATATCCGAAACCTCGCAAAAATTGCACGAGTACCGTGTCGGGGATTCGGTTCCAGGGCCGCCTTTCGAACCAAAAAATACCGGCACATTTGAATTGTCTAACTCAGGAGACGGCTTAATCGATGCCACTTCGAACTCCTGCCCGAAGCAACACAGGCAGCAACTCAGTAGCAAGCCCATCAAAACACTTTGCTTCAATACATAGCCTCCCCTAACATCGTCAACAGTGGGGTAAAAAGGGCAGGATTTTCCTTTTCTCACCTTTTTTTAAACCATTTTGGCAGCTACCGCAGCAGCGCCGAAGCCGCCCAGAAGACCGGCTCCTGGCCGTGGAAGTCGCCCGTGCGCCGCTGGCGATTGAGGTAATACGAGAAGTCATTCCTTTTCCCCGTGCCCTCGCAAACGTTGGTCACGTCTCCATTCTGGTCGATGAAGCCGGTCAACCCCAGCCAGGCGCGTCGCGACGCCGGGCCGTATGTTGCCGCGTCGAGCCAGCCGTTTTTAACGCCGGTGATCATCGCATAGGCGAACATGCCGGTGCTCGACGACTCTTCCCAGAACTCTTCGTGGTCGATCAGTTGGCGCCACATCCCGTCCTTGGCCTGGTAGCGGAGCAGCGCGGCCATCATCGTTTTGTAACCGGCGAGAATGCGCGCCCGCTGGGGATGGTTGGCGGGCAGGTCGCGCAGCATCTCGGCCATGCCGGCGGCGAACCAGCCGTTGCCGCGGCCCCAGAAAAAGGGCGCATCAGGCGCGTGATAGAACAGGCCGTTAGGCTGTTGCAGCTTGTCGAGGTAGGCGGCCATCTCGCTGGCCGAGCGATCCAGATACTTTTTGTCGCCGGTGGCGCGATACGCCTCCAGTTGCAGAATCGTCGACATATACATGTCATCGACCCAGAAGCGCGTCTCGCCAGAAAGTCCGTCGGGCCGTGGATTCTCCCACTGGCGGTCGGCCCAGGACTGGCCGTAACTCAGGTACTTGGGGTCTTTGGTCTGGATGCCAATCTCCAAAGGCACGATGCCGAAGATCGAGTCGTCGACGTGATGGCGAACGGGAATGCGATTGGCCTCGGCCCCGCCGGGCATAAGAGGCTCGAACTTCTTAATCAGCTCGGCGCGCAGCGCCTCGTCGTGGGTGAGTTGGGCAAAGGTCAGCGCGCCGTACCAGGCGCCGACCTCGGAATAATGGAGCGTGGCTGTGTACTGATGGGGACTGGTGACGAAATGTTCGGCGAGGCGCTTGCCGATCTCCTGCGGCGAACGGCCGGCGGGCCAGTTGGAGAAGTAATCCTGCGGCGCTGCGACCGGCTGCGCGGCAGCGGAGAAAGCAACGGAGGAAAGAAGCGTCCCCAGAACGGCAACCGATAAAACGGATTTCATAGACAGTCCTCGAAAAAAATAATGCACGCGCGGTCATTATAAATTCCGAACGATAGCTTTGGCGTGAAAGGTAGATTCGGCAGAACCGGGCGATGCGGCAAAAGCAAATCGCCCGATAGTGCATTTGCCTATGTGTACAAAATGTACATATAATAAAGCGCAAGATGGCCTTCGAGTGGGATATTCGAAAGGCGGAAGCCAATTTCAAGAAGCACGGTGTGCGGTTTGCCGAAGCCGCGCCGGTCTTTGACGACGATTCTGCGATGACCATTCGCGACGAGGATTCCGACCCGCACGAGGTGCGCTTCGTATCGTTAGGGATGGGAGCGAAAGAACGGATTTTGGTCGTGGTCTATTGCTATCGCGGCGAAAAGATCCGCATCATTTCAGCGCGCGTGGCCGAACCGCGCGAGCGCAAGGCATACGGGGAAACGAAATGAAGCAGGAATACGAGTTTGGGCAGGGAAAGCGGGGACGGATTCTAGCCCCGCCACCGGAGCCGCGCGGCAAAACCCGGATCACGATCCGGCTGGACGAGGATCTGGTGGATTACTTCCTCAAGAAGGCCGACGCTACCGGCGGAGCGAAAGGGTACCAGACGCTGATCAACGAGGCGCTGCGCCAATACATAGAAGGCAAGGCCCCGAAGTTTGAGCAGACGCTGCGGCGAATCGTGAGAGAAGAAGTGCGGGCGGCGGGGTAAGCATAGCAGTAGCTGGCTCAGCGTCGTATGCCGCCGCCGCAAAGGCATTTGGCATTTCGTAAGGTAGTGCCGACTATTCTACGATGGAACTACAGTGCAGACGATACGAGTTGAAACACGATCGGCGAAGTATGGCGTAACGATTGGCAACGGGCTGCTGGAGACACTCGCCCCGCGCATCGAGCGGGCGGTGGGTCGGCTGCCGCGGCGGGTTTTTGTGCTCACTTCGCCGGAGATTTGGGCGCTATGGAGCGAGCGTTTTTTGCGCTCTTTCGCCGAACCGCCAATCACGCTGTTTTTACCCGCGGGCGAGAAATTTAAGACGCTCAAAAGCGTAGAACAACTGGCGCGCGAGATGGTGCGGGCCGGCGGCGACCGCGGCTCGCTGCTCGTCGCCTTTGGCGGCGGCATCGTGGGCGATGTGGGCGGATTCGTGGCCGCGATTTTCATGCGCGGAATCCGCTACGTGCAGGTGCCGACAACTTTTTTGGCACAGGTGGACTCAAGCGTCGGCGGCAAGGTCGGCGTAAATCTGCCCGAGGGCAAAAATCTGGTGGGAAACTTTCTGCAACCACAGGCGGTTTTCGCCGATTCTCAAGTGCTGGCAACGCTGCCCGAGCGCGAACTGCGAGCCGGGCTGATGGAAAGCGTGAAGGCGGGCATCATTC
>PMHC01000237.1 GCA_003156495.1 Acidobacteriaceae bacterium | reverse complement strand
CCGTCGTCAACTCCTCGGTGCTGATTCTGGCCGTGGACTTTGTCCTCACGCGCATCTTGCTTTACCTTTTCTCGATATGAACCACGATGCCGCATCCATACCCGCAGCTCCAGAGCCGCAGCCCATTGTCGCTCTGCGCAACGTCTCGCTGGCCTTTGNNGCCTTTGACGGCCCGCCGGTGCTTGAAGACGTCAGCTTCTCCGTGGCTCCGACCGAAACGCGCATTCTGCTCGGGCCGGCCGGCGTAGGCAAAAGCGTGCTGCTGAAGCTCATCATCGGTCTGCTTCGCCCGCAAAAGGGAAGCGTCGAGATCTTCGGCGAAGACATTACGCGACTGCCGGAAGAAAAACTTTTTCCGTTGCGCGCACGCGCCGGCATGGTCTTTCAAGAGGGCGCGCTCTTTGACTCGCTCACCGTCCGCGACAATGTCGCCTTTCAATTGATCCAGGAACGTGTGCCCGACGATGAGATCGACGCCCGCGTCCGCGACGCGCTGCGTTTCGTCGATCTGGAAGAAACTTTTTCTCTCTATCCCGCCAGCCTGTCGGGCGGCATGAGGCGGCGGGTCGCCATCGCCCGCGCGCTCATTCACCAGCCCGAGTTGATTCTTTACGACTCGCCCACCGGCGGTCTCGATCCAGTCACCTCCACCGCCATCATCGAACTAATCGTCAAGCAGCGCGACGTAAACGCCACGCCATCGCTGCTCGTTACGCACCGTCTGCAAGACGCCTTCGCGCTTTGCAACCACCATTACGACGCCGCGCAGGGTTGCATGGTTCCCTTGCCCGTCGGCGAAACCGATCCCAATACCACCTTCCTGATGCTCGACGAAGGCCGGATCATCTTCGACGGCTCCCTCGACGAACTCTTCCACTCCGACAATTCATTTGTGCGCGAATTTCTGGAATAGAAATAAGCCGTCGGCATTTACTTCATCCTTTACCGATTCCCTATAAAATCGCATCGTGACTACAAGTCTTTTTGACCTATATAAAATTGGCGTCGGCCCATCAAGTTCGCATACCATCGGCCCGATGCGCGCGGCCCGCCGCTTTGCGCGGGAACTGGGAGCGCTGCTCAACCGTACAGCGCGCGTGCAAGCCGATCTCTACGGCTCCCTGGCCTTAACCGGCGCCGGCCACGCCACCGATCGCGCGATTCTGCTCGGGTTGGTGGGCTACGAACCGGCCACCATCGATCCGGAAAACATCGAATCCACGATCGCCGCCATTCGCTCCTCGCGGCGTATCGCTCTCGCCGGATCGCATCCGGTCGCCTTCGATGAACCGCACGATCTCATCTTCCATCGCGACCAGATGTTTCCTCCCAACGCGCACACGCAGCATCCCAACGGTCTGCGACTCACCGCCTTTACCACGGAGAGTGAAATTCTCGTCGAGCGCACTTTCTTTTCCGTCGGCGGTGGATTCATCGCCGAGGATAAAGCAGAGCATTTGCCGGTGGGCGAACCCGATCGCGCTCTTCCTTTTCCCTTCCGCAGCGCCTCCGAGCTGATTGGAATCGCGCACACCCACGGGCTGTCGATCGACCGCGTAATGCTCGCCAACGAGTGCGCGCTGCTGCGCGCCGCCGAGCCGGAGGCGTCGCCGGAGACGCTCGCCGCGCGCGTTCGCGCCGGCATTGAAAACATCTGGCAAACGATGCAAACCTGCGCCGAGCGAGGCATGGCGACGGAAGGCATTCTGCCCGGCGGCCTGAATGTTCCCCGCCGCGCTCATCGTTTGGCCCAGCGCCTGCGCGCGCGCAACTCCAGTAACGGGCAAAACGATCCGCTGATCCCGCTCGATTGGGTGACGGTCTTCGCCATGGCCGTCAATGAAGAGAACGCCGCCGGCGGTCGCGTCGTTACCGCGCCCACCAACGGCGCGGCCGGCGTTATGCCCGCCGTCGCTCTCTACTATCGCCGCTTTGTTCCCGCTTCAGACAGCGAAGGCATCTTCCGCTTCTTTCTCGCCTCGGCGGCCATCGGCGCTCTTTATAAAGAGAACGCATCGATCAGCGGCGCNNGGTTGTCAGGGCGAAGTGGGCGTGGCCTGCTCGATGGCCGCCGCCGGACTTACCGCTGCTCTGGGCGGCGACGATGGACAGATCGAACACGCCGCCGAAGTCGCCATGGAGCACAACCTCGGCATGACCTGCGATCCCATCGGCGGCCTGGTGCAAATTCCCTGCATCGAGCGCAACGCCATGGGCGCGACCAATGCGATTCTGGCCTCGCGTCTGGCGCTGAACGAGCCGTCCGTCCATAAAGTTTCTCTCGATCAGGTCATCCACACCATGTACCTCACCGGACTCGACATGCAATCGCGCTACAAAGAGACCAGTCTTGCGGGATTAGCGCTGAACGCCATTGCGTGTTGAAGGCTTTGTTACGGACATGCGCGCATCCAGTATTCATGCGGTTGCGCGCGATCTGCTTCATGCACGACCGCGCGCTGTGAACTTCTTTACGCAGCCGCGCGCAAAAGAATTTCGCTTGGCGTTTTGCATTCGCTTCGCAATGCGTTTTTCGATTGAGTTCATTGCTGAAACCGGGTTGATCTTTTTTTTACTTGTACGTCGTTTTTTTCTTGACATCGATCTTGCGTGAATCTATACATTCTTCAACTGCAATTTTTTAGATTGCAGCATCGATGCAACCCATCGAAAGGGAGAATAGGCAAATGGCNNGGCGAAGAAGGCCGTAAAGAAGACCGCGAAGAAAAAGTAGCGATCGTCCAACCAAAAGGCAACACAAAGGGGAACGCTTAAGAGCGTTCCCCTTCGTGTTTTTGCTTGCATGTACACGTCAGGCCGTACACTGCTTGAAGTACGGAGGCACACCATGACTCGCCGACGCTGGATTGCCGAACGCTGGGACGAAGCCACTGCCACGCTGGTTGGCGCGCAGGCTGAACATCTGGCGCGCGTGTTGCGCGCACAGCCGGGCATGGAGGCCGACGTTGTCGCCGGCGGTCGCGTTTTTCACGCGCAGGTCGCCGCCGTCTCCCTTGCCGGCAGCGAGAGCGAAGTTCGCTTCAACCTCGCCGCCGAACTCGATGCCGATCCCGCGCTGCCGGTTACGTTGGTTCTCTCCGTTTACAAATTCGACCGCATGGAATGGGCGATCGAGAAGGCCACCGAGTTAGGCGTCGCCGCCATTGCGCCGGTGATCGCGCGCCGCACGGAAAAGCATCTGGCTCAGGCGGCGCTCAAGCGCGCCGAGCGCTGGCGGCGCATCGCGCATGAAGCCTCGCAGCAGGCCCGCCGCTCCGATGTGCCTCTGATTCACGATCCGCTTCCGCTTATCGAATACGCACGCGTCGCTTCTAACTCCACGCGCATCGTGCTCGCCGAGCAGGAACGCACCACCACCTTGCGCTGCGCCGTCGAAGAAGCCGCCGCGGCCGCCGAGAAGGAGATGCCCTCACTCGAAATCGCCATCGGACCCGAAGGTGGATGGGCACCCAACGAAGAATCGCTCTTCGACGCCAACGGTTGGCGCGCCGTCTCGCTCGGCCCGCGCATCGTGCGCGCCGAAACCGCCGCCATCGCCGCACTGGCCGTGATCGCCGCCTGCCTGGAGTAAACCTTGCGGACTCGGCGAAAATAACAGATAGACGTTTTTCTCTGGAGCGCACGCCGAATGCCCATAGGAATCTTTGTCGGACTCGCGACCCTCGACCTCGTTTACGACGTGGACGAGTTCCCCGCCCCCAACACCAAGATCGCGGCGCGCACGCAACAAATTTTCGTCGGCGGACCGGCGACGAATGCGGCCATTACTTTTGCGCACCTCGGCGGCCAGGCGACACTGGTTACGGCCTTGGGCCGCCACCCGCTCACGCAACTCGTCCGTCAGGAACTGCAACGGTTTTCAATCCGGCTCATCGATCTCTATCCGGAGTTCGACGATCTGCCCGCGCTCTCATCGGTCGCCGTCGATCGTCGCGGACGCCGCAACGTCGTTTCGGCCAACGCCGAGCGCATCGTCGCGCCGCCCGCGCAGGTTGATCTTGATCTTTGCAGGCAGGCTTCTATCGTTCTGGTCGACGGTCACTCAATGCAAGCCTGCCAGGCATGGGCCGAGGCAGCGCACACATGCGGCCTCCCCGTCGTTCTCGATGGCGGCAGTTGGAAGGACGGAACCGAAGCGCTTCTTGGTCAGCTTCACACCGCCATCTGCTCGGCCGATTTTTTGCCGCCGAACTGCTCCGGCCAGCAAGATCTCGTCCGCTTCATCAAAAATCGCGGCGTCGCGAATTTCGCCATCACTCATGGCGCCGCGCCCGTCGATTATTTTTTTGGCAACGATGCGGGCACGGTTTCCGTTCCGCGGCTTCCCGTAATCGATACGATGGGCGCCGGCGACATTTTTCACGGCGCGTACTGCTTTTTTGCTTCTTCCGGAATGGATTTCGTTCCGGCGCTTGAAGCGGCGGCGAAGGTCGCCTCGGAATCCTGTCGCTTTGCCGGAACGCGCGCGTGGATGAAAAATACTGGCAGATGAATTCAGCGAAGGCGACAAAATCAAAGTCCGCATCCACAACGACGAGCCACAAATTTAGAGCGCCGTTCCGGTTTCGGCGGAGCCCGTCAGCCGGCCGCCCAGCGCAATGAAAAAAATAAACGGCGCGGCGACAAAGCCGACCACGAGCCGGGGAATGCGCCGGAAGTCTTCGACGAGCGAACGGCCCTGGCCGGAGAGAAAAACTCCGCGGCGCATGACGAAGAGATGAAAAAGCGCCGAGAGCGCGGCGAAGCAGCTGACCACCAGCGTAGCGCGCGCCGGAGCGGCTGCGCCCACGGCCCGATGCGCCAGCCAGTCGAGCCATTGCGCCAATGCGGGAACGCCCAGAACCACGATGGCGTTGCCGAGCAATTTGGAGCGCAGGCCGAGCGCCCGCTGTTGCATTCCGGCATAAATTCCGGCCGTCAGCGTAACGTAGACAATCTCCACCAGAATGATCGAGAGGCGGCCGCGTTGCCCAGGATGCGCCAGAGCCATCAGATAGATCAGGGAGCGAGCCGTCGCGCTCATCAGCGCGCACTTCCAATTCCAGCAGGACCAGCAATAGCTCCGCGCCCAAGACGAGTGAGAATGGGGAGGATTGAGAGTAGAGGCCATGGCCACAGGCTGACAGGCTTGTGCAAACAAGAGGTCAAAAGTGGGTTACAAAAGGGTTGAGACTCTCGCCGTACCGTAATCAGGTAGAGACATTCCCGAATCCGGCCGATTCTTCCCCGTCAGGGTTGGTTAGTGATTGGCATCACGGCTGGCGCCGGTCGCTTTGGTTAGCCTCCTCCATATAGGGCGCGCCTTAGAGCGCCCCCCTGTAGAGGAGCGATTTTCCCATGGCTTATGTTGTAACCGACGCCTGTATAAAGGATTTTGTTTGCGTCCCAGAGTGTTCCACCACGGCTATTGCGCCTGCCGAGGGCGACCCGGCGGCTGCCGGCGCGACGCAGGTTTTTATCAATCCCGATGAGTGCATTGACTGCGGCAACTGCGCTTCGATCTGCCCGCAAAACGCCATCTTTTCGATTGACGAACTGCCGGCCGACAAGACGGAGTTCGCCGAAAAGAACAAGGCCTTCTTCAACTAATCGAGAGCGCCCATATTCTTATCAATTCCCGCCTAGCCGCGAACCTTATTTTTGATTCGGGCTAGGCGGAGTTGTGTTTGCACCCTGTTTCGCCTCTTCCCGGGTAGCATCCACCGCAGCAGCGGCCGTGGCTGCGGCAGTGGTCTCCGCTTTCTCGTCATGCTGATCCGAAGCGCTTTCACCCGAAGGTGCTCCAGGCTGACCGACCTCAGAAGAGGACTTGCCCGCCGGAACAATGGCAGGAAGCAGCGGCGTGACCGGCAACGTAAGCGTATGCACGGTCTCGGGATCGTCGCGCAGTTTGAGATAAAGCGTGCCGTTTGCCGGATGGGGAACGAGTAACTGCGTTCCGGTAAACTGCGCCGGAACCTCGATGGGATTGTCGAAGGCCGGCGTGGCGGCAAAAGACGCGGCAAAAAACAGGTCGGCGCCGATCAACTGGCAAGGCTTATTGGCCAGCTTGGGGCAGCGCAACTGCTTGAAGCTGGGAAAGCGCACCAGCATCCCCAAAGGCAGCCAATCGCCGGTTGCGCCGTCGGCGGCGATGGCCCGCAGCCGCAGCGAGCCGAAGGCCGAAGAACCGAAGCGCACCAGGGGCTTAAAGCGGCCTACGGCGGTGTGCGCATCTTCAAGCATGAGACTGCCGTCGCTCACCGCCAGCGTGGTGTGAAAGCCGGAATCTTCCGCCGCCACTTCGACTTTTTCGTCGCGGGGAAAGTTCGACGGCTGCTCGGACTTGAGGAAGAAAACCAGTTGGCTGTCGACGGGGAAGTCCTTCGTATTGCCTAGCTGCACGGGAGACGGCGAAGCGGCGGCATCGTTTTGCACCCCGGCGTTGAGCAGCGAGATCTGGGGCCGGGGCGGATCGATGGAAACAGGCGTCTTCAGCACGCGCCCATCTTTTAATTCCACGCGCGCCTCATAGGATTTGCCGGAGGCGAGACTGGCCGTCGACGTCGTGGCGTTCATCAACAACTGATCGAAGTTATCGACGCGATTCAGAACCGCGGGCGTTAGAGCAATGCCATCGATCTTCGCGCCGGCAACTTGGTCGAGCCGTGTGCCCTGCAGCAAAGCCGTCTTATCGCCGACGTGAAGCGTCAGCCGGCGCAGCGAAGCGGCCTCCTCATAGGCAACGATCGTGAGCTGGTCCGGTTTGGCCAGCGCGAACTGCGAGATCGAGATCTCCACCGGCCCCGGCGTTGCGTCCTTAAGCGGAACAGTGAGCTCTAGCGCGCCGGGTTTGGGCGATTTCCAGGTTAAATGCAGCATTTGATGCGCGGCGGTTTGCGCTTCGATTTTTTCCACGCAGGCCGTATTTTGCCCTTCAATGTGCAACAGGTCGTCGCGGCCCACCACCAGCGCCGTGCGATCGGCGGCGGCAAGCGTCCATTTGCCCGACACCGGAGAAACCAGCCGGAAATGCGGTCCTTCCCAATGATCGAAGCCCCACTTGCCGCGCACCACGCCGGTTAATTCGCCGCCCGGCAGCGTGGGAATCGGCTGCGTGGGAACCAAGCCGCCCTTCGATGAATTGGCGACCAAGGGCAGGTCTAGCGCCGGCCCATGCGTTTCGGCGTTGGGTTCGAAGTGAAGAACAAGATCGTGCGCATACTGCGTAGCGAAAACCAGCGGCGCGCCTTCGGCGGAAAGCACTAATCCCGGTTTGGGCGCGCAGAAGCTATCGGCGGGATTGACCGGATGCAACGGCTCCGGGCGCACGGGACCGACGGGCGGTAACGCCACCACAACCACCGATTTCGGATCGCGGAATGAGGGCGCCATATTCAGCCGCAAATTTAGCGTGTCGGTCTTCGGCAGCGCCAGCGCGGGAATGTACTGAAAGTGCGCCGTGTGCAGCGAAGAAAGTATCCTGACCGTATCGACGATAGCGCCGATATAGACGCTGTAACTGCCGTTGCCGCCCACGGAGGTGGAACTGATTCTGTTCATCAGATCCATCGTGTCCCCGCTGGTCAGTTGGCTGACAACCGATGCCGAACCCGTATCGTCGAGCACCATGCCTTCGGAGATCTGCGACAGGCAGGCCGCCTGCTGGTCGGTTGGCTTTTGAAAGCAGCTTTCATTGATTTTGATGCCCAAGCTGCGGGCCGCCATCTCCGTGCGCGTTTTCAGCTCGGCAGGGTCGTACTGCGAGCTGATCTTAACGTCCGCCAGATAGGCTTCCAACCTTATCCGCTCCCAACTGGCCGCCTGCAGATCTTGTGTGGCGCGCACAAAAGTACCGGGCCGGCCACGCACCGCCGCACGCAGGGTTTTAAAGTCGCCCCCCGTCTCCGGCGCTAAAAATAGCACCGCCTGCTGCGCGCCTTCGGGCACGGTGATAAAGACGCCTTCGTTACGGGCCGTGCGGCTCCAGGTTTCCACCCGCGTAAACCAATCCGGCGGCGGTGGGTTAGTGGACCCACGCAGAAAAGCTACCACCAGGACAAAATGGGCAGCTTGGTTTTCCGGCAGATCGGGATGAATCCAAAGCCGGTCGCCGGCCAGCAGGTTCGGCGTTTGAGAAATTGGCAACGTTACACTGCCACGCTTAACGTGCACATCGATCTTCGGACCGGTTAGATCGAAGGGCTCGCTATCGGCGCGCAGCGAAAGAGAACTTCCAAGAACAAGGCAAAAGATAAGCAAAAACGGCAAATTGCGGCGCATATATATATATTACGGGCTTTAGCGCCAAAGGTAACCACTAGAATGTGACGGGTAGAATCCCACGGGAAATTATCAAAATGCTTGACACCGGGATATTACAGGATACTAAGTTTGCGTTAAAATTTTTAAGCGGTAGTTTCAAAAGATGAATGCCTTGGGTAATCCGTTGGAATAAACGAGATGTCTGCCGCAGCGATGAAACCCCGAAAAGACGAGTTAAACGCTGAAGGCTATGCCGAGATTAAGATAAGTAGTAAGAACAAAAGGGTACAACATCGAAATGAGGCAATACCCGTCGATATTGTATTTATCGCGAAGAATTGAAAATATTACTTGTCTTTCCCGTCGCTGGCATTTTGAAAGTGAATTGCATCATGATCGGCCGACCGATCAGGCGTAGGGCAGTTTTGGGCCATGTATTACATTAATCGGCCCGCAAAGCTGCTGTTTCTGCGGCTGCTAGCGAGGTATAGGGAGAAAATATGAGAGCAAAAAGAGCTGCTCAGGGCAGTGTAGAAAATATTGGTCTGAGTATACCGGAAGCCGAGGAAATCATCGAAGGAGCGCTGAACGAACTGGCGTACTCGCGAGATCCTGGCCTGGCGAGAGCGCTCAAGTTTTTAGCGCCGCAAGGCTATCAGGCCATCGTAGAGCTATGCAGTGAAAATGGTCGCAGCAAGCGCCGCGACGCTTCGGCGGATGACTGGTCGCCGGAAGACGACGAGGTACGCATCTATTTCGAGCACATCGAAGGCGGGGAGCCGGCCACGCACCGGAGCGCGCACGTAACCGAAGAGGAAGACGAAGAAGCGGAAATCGTGCTGCCGGCCGATATGGACACGCACGTCAAGGAGCTATGCACTGCCCTGGCCGAGGCCGAGCGCGGAGGCCATGCCTTTATCGCGCTCAAATGGTTCCGCGACTCTTTTTTGCCGCGCAAAGCCTATCGCTGGAATCAGCATCCGGACACACGGCAGACGGTGCTGGCCGAAGCTATCCAGCGCGGCGTCGTGCTGACGAGCAAGATCGCCAACCCCAAAACCCCGGCATATCCCACCACCACCATCCGGCTCAACCGCGCCGAGGCTGGGATTCCCGAGGAAGCACAGCGCTTCCAGCCCGTTGAAACCCAGGGCGATTCGGTTTCGGCGGCCATCGAAGAAGGACGGGAGGAAGAGTGAGCTTTTATTTTTTTGAGGCTACGGCCTTCGCCAAGCTGTTTGTACGTGAGCCGGATACGGATGCTCTGATTCGGCTGATGGAGAGCATCGAGGATAACCGCAAACTGATTTCGGCGGCGACGCCGCTGGAGATTTATGCCGCGATACGCCGGCGCGAACGGGGCGGGCAGATTACGCCAGAAGCCGCTGCCGCCGCGCTCGATCTTCTCCGCGCCGAAGCCGCTCGCCTGGTGCAATTGCCGCTGAACCCCGGTGTTCTAGAGGCGACGAAGCAATTGCTAGACCACACCACACTGCGCTGGCTCGACGCGTTACAGTTGAGCGCCGCGCTAGTGGCACGCGAAATGTATCCGGACGAAGAAATTACCTTCGTCAGCGCCTCCACTGCTCTGGTTGAAGCGGCCAAAGCCGAAGGCTTTGAAGCCACCGATCCGGCACAGTTGAAAGTGCCCGAACCGACGCCGGAAAAAGAAACCGAGTAATCCGGCCTCTGCACTTTTCTTTCGTCCCAGGCGCTTTTATGACAACCTCTTCATCTGATGCTTGCGGTTCCCAATCGCAGTTGCGCAAGACCATGGGCTTTTGGGACGTGTTGCTTTTCAATATCGCCACGGTGCTGGGGCCGCGTTGGGTCGCGGCCGCCGGCCATAACGGCCCGTCCTCGATCAGCCTCTGGGCGCTGGCCGCGCTTTTTTTCTTCGTCCCCGGCGCGTTGGTCATCAACGAACTTTCCTCGCGCTTTCCCAAAGAGGGTGGCCTCTACGCCTGGGCTCGCGACGCCTTCGGCCCCTTCCACGGCTTCATCGCCGGCTGGACATATTGGATCTACACCGTCTTCTATTTTCCCGGCCTTCTGTTGGCCTCAGCCTCCATGGCCGCCTACATCATGCCGGGGCGCGGCCCGGCTTTAGCGCAAGACCGCACTTTTCTGCTCGGGATTTCGCTTGCCCTGCTGGCAGTCGCTGTCGTGATGAACATCGTCGGCCTGAACATCGGCAAATGGCTGCAAAACGCCGGCGGCGTCGGCACCTATCTGCCGTTGGTGATTTTGGCCGGGGTAGCTGTCGCCGTCTGCGCGCGCCACGGCTCGGTCACGCACTTCACATGGGCCACCATGCGTCCCACGTGGAATTGGGACACGGTGAATTTCTGGTCGCAGATCGCCTTCGCCTTTACCGGTCTGGAACTGGTCGCCACCATGAGCGAAGAGGTGCGCGACCCGCAGCGCACGCTGCCTCGCGCCGTCTTTGGCGCTGGCGCGCTGATCGCTCTGATGTATATTGCCGGAACCTTCGCCGTGCTGGCACTTGAGCCGGCTTCGGGCATCGATCCAAAAAGCGGCGTCTTTCAAGCCATCTCAGCCGGAGCGGTTCTGCTGCGTCTCGGATTTCTAGGCGTGATCGCAGCCTTCGTCGCCACTGTAGGCAACGCCGGCGGTGTCGGCTCGACTGTTGCCGGCATCGCCCGCGTTCCCTTCCAGGTCGGCATCGATCGCTATCTGCCCGCGGCCTTCGGCAAAATTCACCCGCGCTGGAAGACGCCCTGGATCTCGATCCTGGTGCAGGCCGGGCTTTCCGGCGCTATTCTTCTGCTAAGCCAGGTCAACGAGACCACGCGCGGCGCTTATCAATTTCTGATCGACGCGGCAATTATTCTCTACTTCATTCCGTTTCTTTACATGTTCGCGGCCGTCATCAAGCTCTCGCGCCGGCCAGACCGCAAAGCCAATCCCCACGCCGTTCTCGTCCCCGGCGGAATTCCGGGCGTTTGGATCTGCGGCGGACTGGGAATAGTGATTGTGCTTTTGGGAATTCTGGTTTCGCTGGTGCCGCCCGGCGACGCGGCCAGCAAATGGGGCTTCGAATTGAAGCTCGTCGCCGGCACCGCCGCTTCGATCCTCATCGGCCTGTTCCTTTACTGGCGCGGAGCGCGGACCAAAGAAACTGAAGCGTAATTTTTACGCCGGCTGCGGTGCGCTACTCCCGCCGAAAGCGGTTAGCTTCTTCGAACTGATTGCGGAGCTCGGGCGTGCGCAGATTTTCGCGCAGCAGCGCCAGCCGCTCTTCGAGCGCCAAAAGCGTTTTCTCCACGGCGTCGGTATTGGTGTGCGCAATGTCGCGCCACATTGAGAAGGGACTCGAACCAAGGCGCGTCATCTCGCGCAATGCCCGGCCGCCAACGTCTTTCAGCTCCGGCGCGCCGCCCACCTGCTCTTCTAGAATCGCGCTCAGCGCCGTGGCCACAAACTGCGGCAAATGGCTGACCCAGGCGACCAGCTCGTCGTGGCGCGCCGGCTCCAGTTCGATCGTCTTTGCGCCCATCGCCACAACCCACTCACGCCACTCCTTCACCAACTCGCCCCCGCGCGGCGTGCGTTGCGCATCGTGCGCATCGGTAAAAAGCCAGGCCGCGCCGTGAAAGAGATTCGCGTCAGCAAGGTCCGCTCCGCCGCGCTCCTTGCCCGCCATCGGATNNTGGGGTGGCCGGGCAGAAACGCCGCGCGATCCGGCCGGTTGTAGAGCCGCGCCGCGGTTTCTGAAATCAACCGTTTGGTGCTGCCTACGTCCGTGACCAGGCAATCGGGCCCAAGCGCCGGAGCTAGTTTTTCCATCAAATCGACGGTAGCGAGAATCGGCACGGCAAGAATCGTGACCTCGCTTGCACGCGCGGCCTCGATCGGATCGGAGACAAGCCGGTCGACCGCCTTCATATCGAGCGCGATCTTGCCGCCCGATGCGCCGCGATTCCAACCGACGATTGTCCCCTTATAGCCGGCGGCGCGCAAAGCCAGACCTACCGACGCGCCCAACAGGCCGGTGCCCAAAATAGAAACGCCCTCGATCATGAATGCCTTTCGATGGCGGAGCTGACGCGCAAAGTGCCAAAGATCCTCGCTCCACTAACTCCGCCAGCTCCGCTTTTTCTGCCATCTTACAGCCTCCGGCCGACGGCCGAAGCGATGGTGCGCAGCTCTCCGACCAGCTTCTCGAACTGGTCGAGGTAGAGCGTCTGCGCGGCGTCTGAAGCGGCCTTGTCGGCGTTGGGATGAATCTCGACCAGAATCGCGTCGGCCCCTGCCGCCGCGGCTGCCTTAGCCATCGCCGGAACCATGTCGC
>PMHC01000286.1 GCA_003156495.1 Acidobacteriaceae bacterium | reverse complement strand
CCGCATCGTTCTTGAAGAGCAGTCGAAGGGCGAAATGGAAGCCCGCCGCGCCTCGCTCAAAGAAGGCGAGACAATCACAGGCACGGTGCGCACGCTCATGCCCTACGGCGCATTTGTTGAGATCGCGCCCGGCCTCGACGGCCTGCTGCACGTCAGCGACATTTCGCGCGCGCGCATCGCCAAGCCTGAAGATGTGCTCTCGGTGGGCCAGGAGCTCACGCTGCGCATCTTGAAAATCGACACCGAAAAAGGCAGAATTTCTCTCGGCCTCAAGCAGCTCCAGCCCGAACCGTGGGAGACGGCCTCCGAGCGCTACCAGCCTGGCCAGCGCATCAGCGGCACGGTCGAGCGGCTGACAGATTTCGGCGCCTTCGTCGAAATCGAGCCTGGATTGGAAGGTTTGATCCACATCTCGGAGATGTCGTGGAACAAGAAGGTCCACCATCCGAGCGATCTGTTAAAGGTTGGCGAGCGCGTTGAGTCCGTCGTTCTTTCGGTCAAGCCCGAGGAGCGCCGAATCGCGCTAGGGCTTAAGCAAGCGCTGGCCGATCCCTGGCTTGAGATTGGGAGCAAATTCCCCGTAGGCTCTGCCATCGAAGGCCCCGTCACCAAGCTGATGGGCTTTGGCGCATTCGTTGAGCTCGCCGAGGGCGTCGAGGGATTGGTGCACATCAGCGAAATCGTAGCCGACCGCCGGCTCAATCATCCGAGCGAGGTCTTGAAAGAAGGCCAGCGGGTAAAGGCTCTGGTTCTGGCCATCGATGCGGAAAAGCACCAGATCAAGCTATCGATGAAGCAGTTGCTCCCCACCGACATCGACGAGTACATTGCCGAGCACAAGGCGGGTGACCAGGTCATGGGCCGCGTGATCGAAGTAACGGCCTCTGGCGCGTCGGTAGAGCTGGGCGAAGGCCTGCGTGCGCATTGCGGCATTGCGGCGGCGCCAAAGGCAGCGAAAGCGGCCGCAAGCAGCTCCGGCGCGGCCGATCTGTCGGCGTTGACCTCGCTGCTCAAGGCGCGTTGGAAGGGCAATGCTCCGGCGGCCTCGGCCGCGCCCGAAGCGCTGGCCTCGGGGCAGATCCGCAGCTTTACCATCGCGAGCCTCGACGCGGACGCGAAGAAGATCGAGCTGAAGCTGGCGCAGTAGCAACATCTTTTTCGGTTGCCCCCGTCCAGAGCATTTTCACCGGCTGGTGTAGTGGAAATGCGGGTGCCCCATTCTAGCCACGTTCTTTGTGGCTAGAATGGGGTAGAAAAGTCAACCCATACCCCGATACACCCATTGTAAAAATGCTCTAGCCGTTTAAATTTCTTCCATCGAGGGTGCCCCCGGTCTCGATTCTGAGAAGACCGGGGAACCACAACGCAAAGGGTCGAAATCATCCGGCCACGGTACGAGAACATTTTCACAGCTTTGAAGGGGCACGGCTTTACTCGCCGCGGCGAGCGGAAAAACTCTTATTCCGGAAAAGCCTTGAAGGTGCACGGCTTTTAGCCGTGCCGTAAACCAAATAAAATCAACGTGGCCTTTAGGCCCCGAGGGACGTTTTTCTCCCCTATATCAGGCGCTTGCTCCAAATCGATGCCACACTTTTGCGGACCATTCTCCCTATCTGGCGCACAATAGCTTCATGCTTCAGGCAGCTCGGAAGCTCCGCCTTTCCGCTAAAAAATTTTTCCCCTAAAAGTAGCCCTGAATTTGGTGCAGAAAACGCCGTCCAAAAACACCGCCATAATTAAATCAACAACTTATCTATTTACTAAATCGCCAATAAAATCGCAATGTACACCAAATAGCACGGCATAATCGGCGTCTATTACTACATAATCAACAGACGCAATCGCCGCTATCCATCGTGTTCCCAAAGGCAATCTATCCAAAAACCCTTTGTTTATGCGGTTGTTACGGCAGCTTGAAGGCTTTGTCTACCAGTGCGCTGGGTTCGCGACCTGCCGGCAGCAGCGTGAACAGCGAGCGCAACGAGGTGCGCACGACAGCCACATCGCCCGAACGACGGTCGGCGACGAAAAGCAGATGCCCGGCAGCGGAAAAGGCCAGCGCCGATGGGCCGTCGCCCACGTGAATCGCGCCGGTGCGCTTGCCGTCCTCGATCGAGTAGATGGCGACCTCCTGCGAGTGCTGGTTGGCCACATAGAGCAGCGTATTGTCGGCCGATACCAGGCTGAAAACCGGATAAGCGCCGATCGTGTAGGTGTCGCCGATCTCGTCGGTCGAGTTGTAAATCTCAGAGATCGAATCGGAGAGTGAGTTGGAGGCGAAGATTTCGCCGCCGTCTGGCTTGAGCGCCAGATGCAGAGGAGCGCGGCCAACGTCCATCAGCGCCTCCAGGCGGTCGGGCTGCGCGCCGTGAGCCAGCGCGACAACCATCACCTGATGCCCCGTCGAACAGGGAACAAATGCCTTGGTCGAGTCGGAGAGGATCACCGCGCCGGCCGCGCCAGGGCACCCCGTAAGGGCTGCGCGCAGGCGGCCCGAGGCTGGATCGATCAGCGAAACGGAGTTGCCTTGGCGGTTGGCGACGACCAGGGTTTTGCCGTCAGGCGCCAGCCGCGCGGCCACGGGGTCTTCGCCGACGCCAATCTGCGCAATCTCGCGGCGGGCCTTCAGGTCCACGACCGAGATTGAGTTGGAACCGGAGTTGGCCACGTAAGCGCGGTCGCCGGCGGCATCCAGATCGATCGAAACCGGCTGGCGGCGCAGAGTGATTGCTGCAATGACGGCGTTATGCTCGGCGTCGATTACCGTAATCGAACCCAGCGCGTTGGCCGCGCCGGAATCGACCACATAAACCTCATTGCGCGTCGGGCTGGCGGCCAAAGCCACGGGGGTTTTACCCACCGGCAGCTCGCGGTCCAGCCGCACATTCACCACGTCGTAAACGCTCACCGTATCGCTGCCCGAGTTGGCTGCATAAACGTATTCGCGATAGTTCGGCGGATATTGAGGGAAGTCGTGATGGCGGCAGCCGGCAAAGGAAAGCGCGAACAGGGCCGATAGAGCAACGCCCGCGCTCCAGCCGCTCCGAGCTTTGGAAATCAGATGGGAACGGACTCCCGACTGCGCGTTCATCGCTACGAACATGAAGATCCCTCGATCCCTCAGTGTAATGACTGGGGCAGCGCAGGGCAATTTTCAAAAAAGCGTTACAGCACAAAACAAAGCGTAGGCAGCGGCAAACGCCAATGAGCGGGTTCAACCAACGCGGATCTGGGGAGTCGATCCGGAGAAGGAGAATCTCGAGGAGAAGAGTCTCTGGGTTATCGGGTTATTTTGAGCCGTTCATCGCTGCTTTACTGTATCCCGTAGCCACAATCGCGGGGGCAATAACCATTCCGATGAAAGCTAGCGCAATGATGAAATCATGCATCGTTGGGTTCCTTTGGCGACGCTGAATTGCCGCCGCATAGTCATCATCGGCAATGGAAATGGAATCTAAAATCCCACGAACCCGTGACGGGGACACGAAGGTGCTATTGCCAGAGCGTACTTTTGTGATTAGGCACAAGCGGCGATCTGTCTCATTCAGTACAAACCAGAGATCGGGCAAAGTGAAGATCGGGCTAAACTGTATCTATTCCGCGAGTCGCTGATTTCCGCCGGCAAAACGGGTGGACGATTCTGACGCACGGAGTGCTAGAAAGCCGCCGTGCGATCACGGCTTGCACGATCGCTTTATCGCCGTCTCATTGAATGGGAATGATTTTGTTTTTCGTCTAAGGGGGCAGGATGGATCTGAAAAGCGGAATTGCCGCGCTTTTGTTCGGCCTGCCGGCGCTGGTCGCTCCGGCTAGTGCTCAGCTTGCCCCCTCGCCCGACGCGCCTCCGGTCAGCACCGCGCCCGCCGCGCCTGCCGAAGAGACCTCCGTGGCCACCTTCAAGGTGAGCGTCAATCTCGTCGATCTCTTCTTTACCGTCAAAGACAAGAACGGCAACCTGGTTCCACACCTGAACCGCACCAACTGCTCGGTGATGGAAGATAAGGTTCCGCAGACGCTGAAAAGCTTTGTGGCCGAAACCCACCAGCCGCTTACGCTGGGCATTCTGCTTGACACCTCGGGCAGCCAGCAGCGCGTGCTGCCGCTCGAGCAACAGGCCGGCAGCCAGTTCTTGAAAGAGGTTCTGCGCGCCAACGACGAGGCCTTCCTGGTCTCCTTCGACGTCAACGTCGATCTGCTGCAAGACTTCACCAATAACGCCCGTCTGCTCTCGCGCGCGCTCGACAAGACCGAAATCAACACCGCGGGCGGCAACGGAGCCGGCGGCATTCCCGGCGCGGGCGGCGGCACCATTCCCACCATCGGCGATCCCAAGGGCACGTTGCTCTACGACGCCATCAACCTCGCCGCCAATGAAAAGCTCAACAAAGAGACCGGGCGCAAGGCAATGATCGTGCTCACCGACGGCGAAGACGAAGGCAGCCGCACCAAAATCGGCGACGCCATTGCCGCCGCGCAACGCAATAACGTCATCATCTACGTCATCCTGATCGCCGATCGCGGGCTTTATTGGAACCAGGGCGAAGGCTACTTCGGCTACTCGCCGGCCAAACGCATCGCCGAGGAGACCGGCGGCCGTGTAATCGACGTCGGCAACAACGGCAAAAAACTCGAAGCCGCCTTCCAGCAAATTCAAGACGAGCTACGTACCCAGTACGTGGCCAGCTACATTCCCACAAACGCCAAGCAGGACGGAAAATTCCGCCGCCTCGCCGTCGATTGCAAGGGCGACAAAGACGAAAACCTGAAGGCGCAGGTACGCAAGGGCTACTACGCCCCCTCGCCAGAAAATTAGCTCCGTGACTGCTTAAGTTTGTACCGCTAAGTCTGTCCCCACTCTCGATTCTGAGCTCCGTGACTGCTTAAATTTCTGTCATCGAGGGTGCCCCAGGTCTCGATTTTGAGACCGGAGAACCACAACACTACAATCTGGTCACGGTACCAGCGCGCTTTATCCGACATTAAAATTTACAGATTATGATTCGCGGGGTTGAAATTCAGCCTTACGGGTCGCTATCTGCGGCTCTTCGCCGGCGCGGTTGCCCGCACTGTCTCGTTTTTATACATCTTGTTACGTTAGTGCAGCTACTCTTGCGACACTGTAATCTAGCGTAAAAATTCACACCTCGGTACTATCGGCAGTAATAAGGAAAAACTTGAGGTTGGAAATGAAAAAATTCCAACCTTGGCCTTTTCCACTGCGAGGTATTCATCATGGCAACTCAATGCGCAACTCAAGAAGCTTTTGAAATCAGCCCCCGATTCCGGAAAACGATTGAGGAACGGATTGAGCGCCTGGAGCGCGACGCCAACTTCGACGAGGCGCAATTGGACCATCTGGACGATATCGACCACATCCGCCGTCAAATGCGTCTGGTGGCCGCCGAGCGCGCCGATGCGCTGCGTCTGCGGCTCTTTCTCGACCGCGCCAAGCCACGCCTGCCGCGGCCGCTGATCGCGCTATAAACCACCGGACAGTGAAGAGTGAAAAGAGGGCAGTGAACAGATGAAGATCCTGTTCACTGCCCTCTTTTTATCTCTTCGCCCCTGCAAAAACCATCACGCAAATCGGCAACTTCGAGCAGCGTCCATAGAGCAAAGTTCGTTTGCCGCCGCGCAAGCGTCGCGAGTGAATAGGCGCGCGCAACCTTTTCATGAGATTTTTTTCATCCTCATAAAATCATCGCGGCGAGGGTCGGAGTTCTCGGCTAAAACGATCGCACCTGATTTGCAGCAAAACGTCTGCTTTTCCTGTCGCGATGCACATGCTTTCAACAGCGCGCCCCACACGTAAGTAACGGAATGTATTGGTTCTAGACATTTTCCACTTGTTACACGCGGATTTTCACCGACGTTTTCGCTTCTCTTTCCCTCTTCCCTCGATTCTCCGATGAACGTACTCTTCAAACTCGTTGAGCAAAGTTCAAAGTTACAAAGCTTTAATCAAGCAGCGGGCTGAGGACTGAGCATTTTATCGGGAAAGAAAGCCTACGTCGTCCAAAGGATTGCAAGACGATTTCCGGCCGAGGCAATAAGCTGCAACCCTACCAGTTGCAAGCCAATGCGCGGGCCACAAGAAATCGAGCCGTCTTTAGAAAGAACTGCGCTCTCTTCTCCGGCAGCAGACCGACAATCAGCAACTGGCAAAACCTGCTCCTAAGCGGGACAGGAGAGTTGTTGTCTGAAAAGCGGCCTCAAACATTAATAGAAGGAGCATACCCCCCTACCATGCGTCCAAAGAAAGTGATTTTGTGCGTCAACGATAATGAGCAGGAGCTTTCCGTACTCCGGTTCATGCTTTCCACCAACGGATACCGCGTACTGGCAGCCTCGAACGGCCAGGAAGCGATTACGGTCTTTTCTTCCGTACCACAGGTCGACTTAGTGCTGGCCGACGCCCAGATGCCGCAGATGAGCGGTAGCCAACTGGTGGAACGGCTGAAGCAGATCGCCGGTCACGTCCCCATGATTCTGCTCAGCGACGTGCAGGGCACCAGCACCGAGATTCACGCCGCCGACGCGATGTTGACGCGCAAGAACTGTTCCACGCAGGAGCTGCTGGAGCGCATCAAGGTGATGAGCGCACGCAAGCGCGGCCCGCGCAAGGGCGCGCAGCGCGTCCTGCCCATGCAGGAATTCGCCGCGGCCTCCTAAAAGGCCTTCCGCCTACCCTACAGGATCATGGACGAAAGGGCCTTTCGCCCCCGCTGCAAGATTTGTTTTGCAGCTTCGGGGGCGAAGCTCCTCTGCCGTTCTACGGCTTGGGGCTTGTGCTCTCATCGGGCGCGGGCGGAGGCAGTTTGGGGCCAACGACGACGCCATCGTTGAGCGAAGCGGCAACCAGATGGTCTCCCGCCGAGCGGATCAGTGCGATCTTGTAGCCGGCGCGCCAAAACTCCCAAGTCATGTTTTTAGAGTCGATGGCGTAGACCTGGTCGCTTGAGCGCGAGCTGACAAGCATCCGCCGCGACTGTGGGTCGTAGCTCAGGTCGTCGATGTCGCGGAAGGGCAGCCGGTGAATCCACATCCAGCTTTTGCCCAGATCGCGTGTGTAGTAGACGCCCTCGCGCGCGCCCAGCCAGAGCGTGCCGTCGGGCGAAAAGGCGACGCGATGGATGCGCGTGAGCATGGTCGGCACGCCCATCGGCCACCAGCTTTTACCTGCGTCATGGGAGACGGCTACGCCATCGGCTTGCGCCGCGGCCATCTGGTCGCCAAGCACGGCTACCGATAGAAAGTTGCCCTTGCCGGCCACCGGCCCGCCCTGCCAGGTCGTGCCCCGGTCGCGGCTGGTCAGCAGCCCGTAGTTGGTCGCCGCCGCCCACACCGGCCCGGAAGCATCGACGGCATTCACTAGGCTTTCCAGCTCGATGGTCGGCACCTGCACCTGTTTTTCGATATTGACGCGCGTGCCCATGAGCTTTTCGGTGGCCATCTTCAAAACCGTATTGGCGATGGCGTTGCGCGGCCGCCAAACGGGAGAGTCGTCGGCCTCCGTGCCCAGAGCGAAGATTCCGTGACTGGTTCCGGCAACGATGATTCCATCGCTGCTTTCGGCCAGCGAAAAAACGTCGCGACCGTCCAGCCCGGCGACCAACTGTTCCCAGTGCGCGCCGCCGTCGGATGAATGAAAGACGCCGCCGTAGTTTTTGTCGTTGACCACGCCAGCGTAAATCTGGCGCGGATCGTTGCGGCCGACCAGCAGTGCCGCGATTTTGCGCTCCGAGATGCCATGATTCGAGGCGGTGAAGCTCGCCCCGCCGTCGTCGCTGATTCTGACGCCACCGCGGTCGGTAGCCAGCAGTACATGATTTGAATTGGCGGGGTCAACGTAGACGCCGTTGACCACCACGTCGTCGTCGGTCATGAGCCGGAAATTTTTGCCGCCGTTGACGGTTTTGTAGAGCCCCTCGGTGGTGCCGGCGTAAACGATCTCGCGGTTTTTCGGGTCTTGCATCAGCACGCGCGTGCGCCGCGCCGAAGAAGGAATGCCCTGAATTTTGTGGAAGAGCAGGCCAGCATTCTCGCTTTTGTAGATGCCGCTGCACGCGCTCAGGTAGACGATATGCGTGCGCACGGGATCGACGATGATCGAGAAAACATCGGAGTCGTCGATGATTCCCTGCTTGATGTTGCGCCAGTTCTTGCCGCCATCGACGGTCTTCCACGGCAGGTGCCAGGTGCCGGCGTAGATGATCTCGGAATTTTTCGGATCGACGGCCAGCGACTCGACCTCGTGAATTTCGCGACTGCCGCGCGGGCTGATCTCGGTCCAGGTAGCGCCGCTATCGGCCGAGCGATAAACGCCCTCGAGGGTTCCGGCAAAAAGCAAGTGTGGATCGGAAGCCGCCTGCGCCAGCGCATGAATCGCCTGCCCCTTGAAGGCCGGCGACTCCGTCCAGCTTTTGCCGCCGTCGTGGCTGATCCACAGGCCGCCGTCGTCGGAGTTCTTCCAGGCGCCAACGTAAATCGTCGCCGGATCGGTCGCGTCGACCACGATGCTATCGAGCACCAGACCGTCGGCGCGATCGAATCGGGCTAGACGGCGCCAACTCGCGCCCTCGTCGAGCGACTCATAAAGCCAGCTATTGGTTGTGCCCAGATAGAGATGCTCGGGATGATCCGGCGCCGAAGCGAAAGCGCGCGCGTCGCCGCCATCCGGTCCGATGCCCGTCCAGCGCTCCTGCGCCAATGCAAAGGGCGCGGAAACGAGAACAACGAGGAGCGAGAAAAACCAGACCGGAATCTTTCCCCGGCGCAGCGCAAATGGGAAACCCCGCAAACAGATCATGCAGGCAAAAAACTCCCTCTATTTTTATTCAGGATAGACAAAGACACGCGGCCCACGCCATGAATGCGTCGAGTTTATTCTCGCAGACGAATGGGGAAGGAGGCGAGGCGCTTTTGCGATCTGCTTCGCTACTCGAGATTCAGCGTCTTCCGCAAGCTATGCCGCTCGTGCTGGATCTTTTCCTGCAACAGCGTCAGCGCGTAGAGCAGTTGCTCGGGACGCGGCGGGCAGCCGGGCACGTACACATCGACCGGAACCACCTGATTGACGCCTTGCACAATGGCGTAATTGTTGAAGACGCCGCCCGATGTGGCGCAAGCGCCCATCGAAATCACCCACTTGGGTTCGGGCATCTCGTCGTAAAGCCGGCGCAACACCGGCGCCATCTTTTGCGAAACCCGGCCGGCCACGATCATCAAGTCGGATTGTCGCGGCGAAGGGCGAAAGACCTCCGCGCCCATACGCGCAATGTCGAAGCGCGCCGCGCCGGTCGACATCATTTCAATAGCGCAGCAGGCCAGCCCGAAGGTCACCGGCCATATGGAATTTTTGCGAATCCAGTTGATCGTCAGATCGAGCGAGGTCAGCAGTATGCCCTCTGGGGCCTCGAAACCGTAGTCGGCCTCGGCCACCTTCAGGCGGTTTTTCGCGCTGCTCTCCAGCGCGCCGAAGAGATAGCGGTCGTGTTCAGCCGCGCCAATCATAGTCCCACTATACGCCGATTCGGCGCGCCGCTCGCCATCCTCCGGGCAGGCGTGCTATGGTTCATGGCCAGTTATATAAGTTGTCCACGCGGGGTCCGCCTATGCTAAAAATCGAAGCTGTCATCCAGCCCTCCAAACTTGACGCCGTTAAAGAAGCGCTGCTTGAAGCCGGCGTTGAAGGCATCACCATTCTGGAAGCCCGCGGCCACGGCCGCCAAAAGGGCCACACCGAGTTTTACCGTGGCCGCGAATACACCATCGACCTCATCTCCAAAATCAAGCTGGAGATCGTCACCACCGATGCGCTGAAAGATAAGGTGGTCAACGCCATTCTCGGCGCGGCCCGCACCGGCCACATCGGCGACGGCAAAATCTTCATCAGCCCGGTCGCCGAGGCCATCCGCATCCGCAACGACGAGCGCGGCGAAGCCGCCATTTAGAGCATTTTTACCAAAGGTGTATAGAACTCAGGATCGCCGAGTTGACGCGAACATCAGTGAGCGGCAACCTTCAGTACAATTCGGCACTCTACAGAATTGGTAAAAATGCTCTAAGCACCGACGAACCGCGCCGATACCACCATGGCAACGCCATTGGTGCGCCATAATCACAATCGAATTTGCAATGCTTTGGTTTTGGCGAGAGATTCTTCAAAACGTTGACGACGATTGCGTCAAAACCGCTCTCGATCACAAAAGCCATAAGTAATCCATAGCGAATCCGATTTCTTCATGGAATCCTTATGGGCGTCATGGAATATTTTACTCAATCTTTATTTCTGCAAAAGAAGGCGGGCGTTCATTGCCTCGGGCGAGGCTTGTCGTATTCTCGCCCCGGCGATGGAATCTCATGTCGCCTGGCCCATGCCTGTTTGGAGTGAAATTCCTCATGATCTGTCGTTCGATCCGCTGGTCCTTCTTTTTTCTTGTACTAGGAATCCCCGCACTGGCTTTTGCCCAAACCTCAGCCGCAGCTCCCTCCGCTTCCACCACGCAAACTTCAACCGCGCAAACTCCCGCCACGCAGGCGCAGATCGCCGCTTTGCAGCAGGCCGTCCAGAACGCGCAGACCGCGTCGGCCAGTGCGCAGTCGGCCGGCGACAACGCCTGGATGCTGATCTGCTCGGCGCTGGTGCTGCTGATGACCGGCCCTGGATTGGCGCTGTTTTACGGCGGTCTGGTGCGCAAAAAAAACATTCTGGGCACCATGATGCAGAGCTTCGCCATGATGGGGCTGGTGACCATTATTTGGGCGCTGGTCGGCTACTCGCTGGCCTTCGGTCACGGCAACGCCTTCATCGGCGGCTTTGAGCATCTGTTCTTGCGCGGCGTCTCGCTCAATCCCAATCCCGATTACGCGGCGACCATTCCCGAGCAGACCTACATGATCTACCAGCTCATGTTC
>PMHC01000104.1 GCA_003156495.1 Acidobacteriaceae bacterium | reverse complement strand
CCAAGAGCGGCGCCAATCAGATTCACGGCAGCGCCTACGAATACTACCGCAACGACTCGCTGAGCGCGCGCAACGCCTTCAACACCGTCGACCAGCCCAAAAACTCCTTCACCAACCATCAATTCGGCGCTTCGGCCGGCGGTCCGCTCATCAAGGACAACACCTTCTGGTTTTTGGCCTATGAGGGGCAGCGTGAAGACGGCGGCCTGCCGCAGTTGGGCACGGTTCCGGTCCAGTCCGACATCGACACATACAAGACAAACTACGGCCAGATCAACCAGGTTGCTCAAAGCCTGCTCGACAGCAAGCCGTGGGGCACGCTGCCGGCCACGGGTAGCGGCAGCGAGACCTTCTCCACGCCCTTCCACAACGACAGCGACAACGTGATCGCCAAGTTCGACAAGCACCTGCATTGGTTCAGCCCCGGCGACCTGTTCACCGGCCGCTACTTCTACAGCCACGGCCTGCAGAGTTTCCCCTTGGGCATGCTCTACACCGGATCGAGTGCGCCGGGCTTCAACACGACGACGCCGACGCATGTGAACATCGCTTCGCTTTCCTATACCTCGATTCCCCGGCCGAATCTGATTGTCGAGATTCGCGGCGGCTACAACCGTTACCTGCAGCAATTCCTGCCGCAGGACATCGGTCTCAATCCCGAAACGGCCTACGGCCTGGATACGCTGCCCAGCGGATACACGTCGCGCGACCTCGGCCTGCCCACGATTGCCGTCGGCTCCTACAGCACCATCGGCGCCACGGCTAGCGACTCGCGCGGCCGCGCCGACACCAACTATCAACTCTTCGGCAACATCTCGCTGACCCACGGCCGGCACAGCTTCAAGACGGGCTACGAATGGCGGCGCACCTTCATCAATAGCTTCATCGACTCCGGCCATCGCGGCAAACTGGTTTTCGATAGCCTCGACGATTTTCTTGGCGGCACGATCAACGGCAGCAAATCCAGTTCCACCGAGGGCAATGGCACGCGCTACTCCTTCCAGAACGCCAGCGGCGCTTACCTGTTGGATTCCTGGCATGTATCGAGCAAGCTCACGCTCAACTACGGATTGCGTTGGGACTACTTCGGCGTCGTCGGCGCGAAGAACCATGCCTTCAGCATCTTTAACGTAAAGACCGGCGAGATGGAAACGATCGGCGCCGCGGGTGGGCCGGCATCGCTTTATCCCAAGGAGTTTGGCAACATTTCTCCGCGCATCAGCCTGATCGACGATCTGGCGGGGAACGGCAAACTGGTTCTGCGCGCCAGCGCCGGCCTCTACTACGACAGCCCTTCGCAGGACTTTTTCGTCGGCAACCAGGCCTATAACACCAACTCAGGCCAGCAAGGACCGATCTTCAACGACATCACCTTCGCCTCGACGGTCGCCAGCTCCCTGCAGGCCGGTTCGCAAATTTTCAGCAACTACGTGCCCAGCAGCGTTTTCACCGTCGACCAGAATCTCACCACTCCGCGCTATGGCGCATATACCTTCAACGCGGAGTCGCAGATTACCAATCACGTTTCGGTCGAGCTCGGTTACGTGGGCTCGCAGGGACGGCACCTGTTTCGCCTGCGCGATTTGAACCAGTACAACAACGTGGCAGGTAGCATGATCGCTTGCCCCAACGGCACGACGATCGGCTACGGCTATCACTGCTATAGCACGTATACGATCGGCGCTTATGGCGCCATCCCGCTTAGCTATGTCAACCAGATCGAGACCACGTCGCAGTCCAGTTACAACTCGATGCAAGCCACGTTGAAGATCGAGAACTGGCACGGGCTGACATCGACCTTCAACTACACCTGGGCGCACTCAATCGATACGGCCAGCGACGGCGAGGATTTTGTGCCCAACGCCGCCATGCCCGACAACAACTTCAACCCGCGTGCCGAGCGCGCCAGCTCAAATTTCGACGTGCGCCAGCGCGTGCAGTGGTATTGGACCTACAACTTCCCCAAGAGCCACACGGCCGGGTGGTTGCTGAGCGGGTGGGCCGCCGACGGTCTGTTCAATTTCGCCAGCGGCCAGCCCTACACCGTCAGCTATCTCTTCGATTCCGCCGCCGGCGGCAACTATAACGGCAACGGCGAAGGTTTCGGCCGGCCCGACATCATCGGCAATCCGTATGCCGGCGCGCATGGCGCCGATCTGCTCAATCTCGCCGCTTTCGCCGCGCCCTGTACGATCGATACCGATGCTAGCAGTTCAACCTACGGCGACTGCATCAACGGGCATCCCGGCAGCGAGGGCCGCAATGCCTTCAACGCCACCAACTTTACTAATATGGATTTTTCGCTGACCAAGACCACAAAGCTGAGAGAAAAGCTGACGATGCAGTTGCGCGCGGATCTGTTCAACATCTTCAATCACCCCAACTTCACCAATCCGCTTTTGCCCGGCTTCGGCATCGATGCCTTCAGCAACAACCATACAGAGGGCAACAAGTTGATCGCCGGCTCCGATCCCAGTGCCAACGGGACGCAGTACCTGCAGACCACAGCCACGCCGGATGTAGGCAGCGGCAATCCTTACCTTGGCGGCGGCGGACCGCGCAGCGCGCAGTTGGCCGTGCATCTTACTTTCTAGCGCTCGGGTGTAAAAAACGAATTGATAAAATGAGCGGCCCGTATGGCGGATTGCAAAACCTGCCATACGGGCCGCATTTATTTAGAGAGATTGTACGGCGATCACCGGTCCCCAAAAGCGAGGGACCGGTAGCATCCGATTCTTGGTTGGGAAAGTCACCGAGACCGTAGCCACCCGCCCGCTTCTATATCGCCAGAAACAGCGATCTTCTACTTCGATGCCGCCTCATCTTTCAGACCGCGGAACTTCAGCATCGGTTCGATGCTTGGCTCGGCGCCGCGCCAGGTTGAGTAGAGCTTCTCCAGATCCTCTGTATTGCCGCGCGAAAGCACCATCTTCCGGAAGCGGTCGCCGTTGGCCCGCGTTAGTCCGCCATGCTCCTCGAACCACTGGAAGGCGTCGTCGTCGAGCATTTCCGTCCACAGATAGGCGTAGTAGCCGGCCGAGTAACCGTTGGCCCAGATGTGCAGAAAGTAGCTGGAACGATAGCGCGGCGGCACGGCGTCGAGATGGAGATGCGTCTTTTCAAGCGCGGCGGCTTCGAACTCGTCGGGCTTTTGCAACGGCGCCGTCACAGGCAGCGAGTGCCACTGCAAATCCAGCGCGGCGGCGGCCAGCAGCTCGGTCAGCGCGTAGCCTTGATTGAAGCTCCGCGACTTTTTGATCTTCGCCACCAACTCGGCCGGCATCGGTGCGCCGGTTTTGTAATGCTTGGCGTAGTGCGCAAAAACCTCCGGATTGCTGGCCCAGTGCTCGTTGAACTGCGAGGGAAACTCGACGAAATCCCGCGGCGTCTGCGTGCCAGACAGGCTCGGATAGTACGTGTTGGCGAAGATGCCGTGCAGCGCGTGTCCGAACTCATGGAACATCGTTGTCACGTCGTCGTAGCTGATCAGCGCCGGCTGGCCCGCCGCCGGCTTTTCAAAGTTAGCCACGTTGAAGACCACCGGCTTGGTTCCCATCAGCTTCGACTGGCCCAACAGCGAATCCATCCACGCGCCGCCGTTCTTGTTGTCGCGCTTGAAGTAGTCGCAATAGAACAGCGCCAGCGGCGCGCCGTCGGCGTCGAAGACCTCGAAGACCCGCACATCCGGCTGATAAATCGGCAGATCTTTGCGTTCCTTGAAGCTCAACCCATAGAGCTGATGCGCTGCGTAGAAGACGCCATTTTCAAGCACGTTGTTCAGCTCGAAATAAGGTTTGATCTGTGATTCGTCCAGATCGTACTTGGCCTTGCGCACCTGCTCGGCATAAAAATCCCAATCCCAGGGCTTGAGCGTAAAGCCGCCGTGCTGGGAGTCGATCAGCGCCTGAATGTCGTTGGCCTCGCGCCCGGCCCGCGCCGTGGCCGCTGGAACCAGCGCATCCACAAAGTGAATCGCCGCCTCGGGAGTTTTGGCCATCTGGTCGGTCAAGGTCCACGCCGCGAAATTCGCGTAGCCCAGCAGCTTGGCCTTTTCGGCCCGTAACTGCGCCAGCCGCGCAATCGCCGCCCGCGTATCGTTGGCGTCGCCGCGCTCGGTCCTGCTCCAGGAGTTCTCGAAGATCTTCTCGCGCGTGGCGCGGTTGGTCAGCGAAGGAAAAATCGGCTGCTGCGTTGTGTTCTGCAGCGGAATCACCCAGCCTGGCTGCTTGCGGCCCTGCGCCGCTTCGGCCGCCGAGGCTAGTTGCGCCTCGCTCAACCCGGCCAGAGCCTTGGCGTCGGTCGTTGCATAAGCGCCGTCTTTGGCCGCCGCCAACAGACGGTTCATAAACTCGGTCTCCAGCGTCGATTCCTCTTCGTTCAGCTTTTTCAGCTTGACCTTGTCAGCTTCTGAAAGATTTGCGCCCGCCTTCACGAATTGCTGGTAGTCGTACTCCACCAGCCGCAGCGCTTCGGCGTCCAAACCCAGCGTGGTGCGCTTGTCGTAGATCGCCTTCACTCGCGCGAAGAGTTTCGCGTTTAAATAAATCGCGTCTTGATGCGCGGCCAGCCGCGGCGCTTCGTAGCTTTGCGTCTGCTGCAGCGCGTCGTTCAGGTTGGCGCCCGTCACGCAATTGAAGGTCTGCATCGCGCGGTTGAGCAACTGCCCCGAGCGCTCCAGGGCCACAATCGTGTTTTCAAAACTAGGCGACTCGGCGCTGTTGGCGATCGTCTCCACTTCTTTGATCTGCTCGGCCATTCCGGCGTCAATCGCCGGCTGATAGTCGCTGTCTTTGATCTTGTCGAAGGCCGGCGCTTGAAACGGCAGCGCGCTCGGCGCATAAAACGGATTGGCCGGCCCGAAGGTCGCGGCCTGCTTCTGCGCGGCGCCGGCTCCGGCGCCCATTGCCACTGTGATTCCCAAAGTAAAAATGCTCCTCGCTATCGAGTTCGTTCGCAACTTCGTCATTGCCACTTCGCTCCTTTGCGGCGCGTGCTATTCATCTCCGATATTGTAGGTCCGCCCTGGCTCCCCGCCAAACGTATATCATTCTTTAATTAGGATCGCCGCGCTCATGGAACCCATCACGCACCTTCTTACCGGCGCTTGCATCGGCCGCGCCGGCTTCAATCGCAAATCGGCTTACGCCACCGCCGCCGCCGCGTTGGCCGCCGAGGCCGCCGACATCGACGTCCTCTGGTACTTCGCCGGTCCTGTCGCCGGACTCAAGCACCATCGCGGCTTCACGCATACGCTCTGGGCCGCGCCCCTGGTTGCCGCCGCCGTCCTGGCCGCCGTCTGGCTCTTCCATCGCTGGCGCAAAACACGGCCCCACGCCCAGACCGTCCATTGGCTCTGGCTCTATCTGGCAGCTCTCACCGCCGCGCTCAGCCACCTGCTTTTGGACTGGAGCAACAACTACGGCCTCCGGCCGCTTTTCCCCTTCAATCCGCGCTGGTACGCCGGCAGCTTCATGTTTATTGCCGAGCCGCTGCTCTGGATTCTTTTTGCTCTTGCCCTCGTCATGCCCTGGATCTTCGGTCTCGCCGATCGCGAAATCGGTGCGCGGCGCTCGCCCTTCCGCGGTCGTGGCTGGGCTATTTTCGCGCTCTGCGGCGCGGCCGCGCTCGGCTGCTGGCGCTGGGCAGAGCACGCCCACGCACTGGCGCTGCTCGACAATGTGCAACTCGCCTCCGCGCCGGTTAAACGCACGGCCGCAGAACCTTACCCCATCAATCCCTTTCGTTGGCACGCCATTCTTGAAACCGCCGACTACTTCCAGAGCGCCGAAATCGACACCCGCACCGGCGCTATCGAAACCGACCCTCGTCAGGACCGGCTCTACAAGCCCGCCGATACGCCCGCCGTCGAGGTCGCCAAACGCACCTCGCTCGGCCAAGTCTATCTCGACTGGAGTTCCTGGCCTGTCGTGCGCGACCAGGGCCACGCCGCCGTCCCCGGCCTTGCCCCGCCGCAACTGCCACCCTCGCGCGCCTGGACCGCCGTCGAGTTTACCGATCTGCGCTTCGATTACGCCTTTCTCGCCACGCGCGGCCGCGCGTCGGTTCTCGGCGGCTGGGTCTACATTGTCGACAACCGCGACGAGGCCGGCGAAATCCTCAACGGCCGGGTGCAACGATAGATTGCGCACCTTGAGCGCTGGATTTTTCACCCTATTTAACTTTTTTTCATTTCGTGGAAGATTTTTGGTTGACCGCGCCGCTTTCAAACCGCAGAATGAAGAAAGCCTTCTATTTTACGGAAGCGCTTGCTAGCCCCAAAATTCCCGGCAGAACCTGAATTCCGAGGTGGTCATGTTTGCTTATGTGCTCGTGTTGATCGCTGTTCTCAGCAGGTATGCAGTAGTGTCGCATATGGCGTGGTTGTNNTGGCGCGAGATGCTGGCCCCGCTAGCTGTGTTGATGGTCTGCGACTACTGCCTGACCACCTACGTCTATCACTTCGCCTTCCGTTGGCAGGACTACACGATCTCATGGACCTGGTACGTGGCCGCCATGGCGCTGGGCTGGATTCTGTTGCACGGCCGCGTGAGTTTTTTGCGCGGAGCCGTGGCCGCGCTGCTTGGACCCACTTCATTTTTCGTCGTCTCGAACTTCGGCGTCTGGGCTTCGGGTTTCAACGGCTACCCGCACACCCTGGCTGGCCTTGCTACATGCTACTGGGCCGCGATTCCTTTCTATCGCAACGACCTGCTTTCCACCTCGATTGTGCTTGCCGCGGCCTTCGGCCTGCCCGCGCTGGCGCACCACTGGCAATTTAACCGCGCCCTGAATGTGGCCATCAAGTAGACGAAATCGTGCGAGAATTGAAACCAAGGAGGACCGATGGCAACTGCGGTGCAACCAGCTTACGTTCCCGTCGATGTTTACCTGCACTCCTCCTACGAGCCCGATGCCGACTATGTTGATGGCGTAATCGAGGAAAGAGCGATGGGCGAATACGATCATTCTTCCTGGCAGCACGCCATAGAGCTGTGGTTCGCCCTTCATGCCGGCGAATGGGGAATTCGCGTTCGTCCCGAGCTGCGCGTGCAGGTCGCGGCCAGCCGATTTCGCGTTCCCGATGTAACCGTCCTTGATCGCAATCTGCCTGTCGAGCAGATCATTACCAGCCCGCCTATTGCCGTTTTTGAAGTCCTCTCGCCCGAGGACTCGCTGATGCGCATCATGACCAAGCTGGCCGACTACGAGCGCATGGGCATCAAAACTATTCTGGTTCTCGACCCCAACGGGCAGCACTTCCGCTATCTTGGCGGCAGCCTTGAGCCGTTGCCTTCGGAGCCTTTCAATTTGTCTGGCAGCGCATGTCGCTTCAACCTTGCGGAAATCAAAAAGCTTCTGGATTAACCTGGACCAGCGCTGACTCACCCCTCCAGCAGCTTGCCCGCGCGTTTTTTCTTCCGCCACCACCAGGCGAATCCCGCCACGGCCAACACGCCCACGATCAGCACCGCCAGCGGCGCATGATGCGCTATTAACCCGACCACGCCCGGCCCCAGCGTGAGTACCAGCAGCGAAAGCGTCAGCCAGCGCAACAGACGACCCATAACCACTGCCAGCAAAAAATTCGCTGTCCGCATCTCGAAAACTCCGGCGGCAAAAACGAAGAGCTTCCATGGTGTTGGCGGCGGCATCATCGACGGAATCAGCACCGCCAAAAATTCCTGATGTTGGAAGCGCTCGCGCATCTGGTTGAAGCGCTCGCGGTTCACGTGCTTGAGCAGAAATAGCTCGCCGCCGGCACGGCCCAGCCAATAAGGGACCAGCCCGCCGATCGCCGAACCGATCGCCGCCATCAGGCAATAGAGCCAGAAGCGCCCTTTGTCGTTCCACACGTACAACGCCAGAATCGCGTCCATCGGCACCGGCAGGCTCGACGAATCCAGCAGCGCCACCGCGCCCACGCCCCACAGACCCCACTTCATCAGCACCGGCAAAAGCACCCACTTCCATTTCGCCTGTATGCCCGTCCAAAGACTCTTCAAAAGCTCTCCCCTTCCGGCTTTTCCTGCGTCTATGCAGTAAGGACTATTGTACGTGGCGGCTTTGTCCCCGGAAATGAATCGGCAAAGTGGCGAGCTTAACGTGAAAGGTGCGGCTTTAGGATGCGATCAACGCCCGCCATTACTCGGCTCTTGCGCAGACTGTCGCCCAAGATGAGAAAATAATCCTTAAGGACTCTCAACGGAGCCGTCCATAAGCGTCAATATTTTTTTCGAAAGGCTCCCCCCAGGATCGAATGTCCATCCGCGAAACGCCAGATGAAAAGAGCGAGCCCCAAAGCTCCAGCGAAACGAGCCCGCAACCCGTTCGTCCCACCCAACCCGGCGCTATTTTAGGCCTGAGCGGCGAAATCTCCGGCTCGCTGTCTTCCGAAGAGCACCACACCGTCAGCAGCTCGCGCTGGATTGACTACGACACCCACGAACTGCNNTCTCGGCCGTCACCTGGATTCCCACCTATGTCTTCAAGGTACCCAGGGTGGTCGATCCCTTCGACGTTATCAAGCAGCGCAAGGATCTGACTTTGGATATGCCTTCCGATCTTTTGCGCAAGTCTCAGCCCAAGTTCGAAGCCAAGCCGCTGCCACGCGACAAACAGCTCATCGACAAAAAGACCATGGACGAGATGAAGCGGGAAGCGCCGCCGCAGCCGCAGCAACAGCCGCCGCAACCGCAGCAACAATCGCAGCAGCTTCAGGCTCCCGAGCAGCCTAAGCAGCAGCCCGCTCCGCAGCAGCAGCAATCGCAGCTTCAGGCGCCGCGGCCGGCCGCCGTGCCCGNNCGCCGATCAGCTTCGCGATGCCATGCGCAATTCCATGCGCGGCCACGGCGAGCAAAACTACAACAATCTGGGCGGTGGCAGAGGCGAACTCTCCAGGCACCCTGGCGCCGGCACCGGCGGCGTGCAGGTTCNNCCGACGAGGTCAATCCGCCGATTCTCAAATCCGGCGTGGTTGCCGTGCGCTTTAAAGTCCTGCCCAACGGCCAGGTTACCGACATGCGCCTCGAAGGCCGTTCCGGCGACACAGCTTTGGACCGTGCCGCCTGGGGCGCCATTACCGGCTCCAGTTACCCGGGCCTGCCTCGTGAGTTCCACGGCCCCTACCTCGAACTGCGCGCCTACTTCCTCTACAANNTTTTATGCCAGATGAAGGGCTTAGGGGCATGGTTTTCCGTCGCCGCAAAAAACGGGGCAGGGAATTTATCCCCACCCCGCGTAATCCCTGTAAAGTCCGTGCAGTCTTTAGCCCCGGAAGGTTCTTCCGCCCACCGCCTCTGGCCGCGTATTACGCCGCTTTGTGGCCACTGGCACATCTTTAGTTGTACTTTGCTTGCTCCCAGTCGCGCGCACGCGGAAGTGTTTCATCTTAAGCGAGAGCGCGCGTTCGATCTTTTGCAGATCTTTGCGCTCGGACGGCCCGGCAAAGGTTGAAGCGATGCCCTTGGCCGAAGCGCGGCCCGTGCGGCCTACACGATGGACAAAATCCTCGGCCACTTTGGGAATATCGAAGTTGATTACCTGGGCCACGTTGGCTACGTCGATTCCGCGCGCGGCCACATCGGTAGCCACAAGCACGCGATTCTTTCCCTCGGAGAAGCTGCGCAGGG
>PMHC01000148.1:789-15428 GCA_003156495.1 Acidobacteriaceae bacterium | reverse complement strand
CGCTTCGGCGGCCACGCCTTCGCCGTCGGCTTCGCCATGCCCGCGGAAAACTTGCCCGAGCTTAAGCGCCGCCTCCGCGTCTTTGCCGAAGCGCATCTCGCCGATCGCCAGCCCGAGCGCCTCCTGCGCATTCACGCCGAGCTTCCCCTCGACCGCATCACACCCGTCCTCGCCGGCTGGCTGCGCAAGCTCGAGCCTCTCGGCCACGGCAACCCCGAGCCACTCTTTCTCGCCCGCCGCGCACGCCTCACCGCGCCGCCGCGCATCATGAAGGCTCGCCACCTACGCCTCGAGCTCACTCAGGACGCGCCCGCCGCCGCCGATTCCGTTCATCCCTCGGCCAGCACGCAGCCCGCAAACCGCATCCGCGCCATCGGCTGGGATCTAGCCTCCCGCGCCATGGATCTCCAACTCACCCAAGGCAGCCTCGTCGATCTCGCCTATCGCCTCCGAGAAAACGACCACCCCGACTTCGGCGGCCTCGAGCTGGAAATTCGCGGTCTCCGTTCCGCCGAAGCCTGAAGCGCCTTTCCACTTCAACCTCTGCTTTGAATGGACACGGCTTCACAGCCGGCTAGAGCCGCCTAGACAGCACTCAATCAGTGAATTGTTGAAGCCAAGGTCGCACATACAATAAATCGTCGCCGAAAAAACGACGCTTACTTTCCATCTTCGCCACTTTTGAACTCGGCCCACGGATTGCCTTTCATGTCGCGCAGCAAAGGCCGCATCCAGTCGAACTCCGCATGCGAACGCAGAAATTCCCCGGCGATAAAATCTTCGCCGCATGAAAGTCCCGAGCGCGCGGCAAAGCCGAAGTGGGCAATCATGGAGCTATCGGCAACTTTAGTGTTAACCGATCCGGCCGGCGCATACGGCTTCCATGCCCACTCGGGAACGCCGCGCGGCGAAGTATAAATGTGGCCGCACAGTGAACGCTCGTCGGCGTCGATGCGCTTTTCATAACTGTCCCAGTGATCTGCAGTCAGTTCTTCGGCGAGTCCCGCATCGAGCTTGCCTTTGTTCGCCGCCATCAACTCATCCCAGCGAAGATGCCGCGCATTGGGCGAACTGGCCATATTCGCTGTATCGAAATCGGTTTCGTCTTTAATGAACTCTGGATCGCTCGGAAAATTAGCCCCGACAAAATAGCCGTCCTTGCTGCGCCAAAGCCGATGCCGCTTCAAACCCGCCTCAAAGCGGGCGACCTCGCCGGTTTTGTAATCGGCCAGCAACCAATCGTTGGCGTAGCCGCCGTTGTTGTGCTCCAAATAAATTCGCGCATAGTCGTCAATCGAGCGCGCATACTGCATGGCTTTGCGCGCACGCACAAACTCCGGCGTCTGCGTGGGATCGTACAAGCTATAGCCGGTAATGGTGGTTTCGGTTATAGCTAACTGCGCGCCGTTGACGCCGAAGTCGTCACCGCTCGAGATCATCCCCGGAAAACCATCCATCAGAATGCGCTCGCCCTTGGTGGGTTGGATGTCGAAGATAATGCGCCAGCGTGCGCCCGAAAGAAAGCTCGACCAGTTATTGTGCGCGATCACTGGTCGATGATCGCGCGTCCACGAACCGGTGGCCACAAAAGCGCTGCAATTGCCCGGCGCTTTCAGTACGGGAGCGCCAATGCGTTTCTGCTGCCGATCGAGCCAGGGCACATAATAGTCGGGGATTTCCTGTTGCGCGTTGATGGCGACCACATCCCACAAATCGATTTTTACGCCTGCGGCGCGCGCCCCCTCGGTGATTCCACGCAGTTCCTCGCGATATTCGGTCTCAATCTGTGGCCACAACATTTTCTTGGCCGTCTCGCGGAAAAACGGCCATGGACGCTCGGTTTCATGCGTCTGTTCAAGCCGCGACGTAGCCAGCGCGTCGGCGATTTCGGGAGCAAGCAGGCGGCCATGCTGCCGCCCTATCTCGCGCGGCGTTCCTTCTACGTGCACATAGATCCAGTTAGCGCGCTCAAAGCGGTATCCAGCGCCGTAGTGTTCGGTAACCTTCAGCTCTTTAGCGCGTCCTGCGACGCAACTCGTCAGCAGAAGAGCCGACAGACAAATCCACGTTATCGATAAAAATGAACGACGCATTTTTCTCTTCCTCGGCTGCCGTTAAAGTGTAGCAATCAGCGCCATCAACTTATCCGCCGATGATGCGCGCATTCTTTCCGCATAAAAACCACTGAATCTCCGCTCGCAATTTCACTGACAAACAAACGGCTCCCGGTCTCTACTTCCCTGCGCTTACCTGCGCGGCCCTGCCGGCCGCCGCGTATAAATTGATGCGGGAATATACGCCGAAGGCGCTTCCGTCGTCGAGGAAGCCTCCCCCCGCTCCTTCCGTCTCGGTCAGAATCTGGTCGGCTTGTTTCAAACTCAGCGCCGGAAATGCGACAGTCAACAGATAGCCCGCCTCCGGAGCCAGCTTTCCTATATCTTCGACCGCTTGCGCATTCTGCGGATAGACCACCGGAAGGTTATAAGTCTGCGTCGCGTCATAAAAGGCCTGATTCGCCGCCGGGTTGCTCAGCCGCCCCGTATCTTCAAGCGCGCATACTTCAACGCGATTACCGCATGAGGTCTGCACCACCGCGATAACATCCTTCCGGGCCTCTTTGATTGCAGTCTGAAAATCTTCTATATGAGGCGCGTCACGAAATGAGCGACCGACATAGGCCGGATCATTGGCTAGCAGATGAGCCATGTCATAAAGAGCCACCGTCCGTCCGCCGATAACATCCATGGCATAATGCGCTCCGACAATGATGCGATCGTTGCCGTACTCGGCGCCGCGCGCGATCATCTGCTGGTAACGCGCGGGCACTAGAATCGCCAAGACCAGCGCGCCCGTATAACCATATGCCGTATGTCCGCTCGGATAAGAAGGACTGTTACTTAGATCCATGAGCGGTCCGCGATTGTAGACCGTATTATCGGCGGGCACGTTGAGATAATCAGGACCAACGATAGATAGGATCGATACCTCGGTTTGAAACGGTCGCGAATTGCCGTGGATATCCGCACCGGCGCTTCCCGCGGGATGACCATACGCGCGGCCAAATACATCAAAGGTGCCGCCAGGATCTTTGATAACAGCCACAGCCTCGGCCACGGCCGGCTTTGTTCCATTTGTCGTGCCGTTGGCAATCAAATGCTTTGCGGAATTCGCATCCCGCGACGTGACGGCCAGCGCATAAGCAATCACATTGGCAACGTTATTGGAGATGCTGGTGAAGCGCTCGCGATCGATGTAATGCGCGCGCGCCAGATAAGCTGCGCCCAGCGTACTGCCTAAACCATCGGAGAGGTTAGCCAGATTGCCATCCGTCACATAAACATCGCGAAGCGCTTGTTGCTGCTGCTCGGCAAACGGCAACAGCGTGGCCTGCCGAACCGTTCCGGTCTGTATGCCTCCGGTAACCACATAATTCGCGGCCAACGCGGCCTGTCCGGCATCGCTCTTCGCAAGAACCGTTACCGGCGCAAGCCCCTTCAACACAACCATCTCGCTGACAGACTGCGCTTGGGCATAACACAACAAAAAAACGCCAAGCGCCCCAGCTACGAAAACTTTGCAGATGCAGTTACGCTTCATCGATCTCTTCTCCTGACTTATATCGCGAATTTTAGCTTATCCATTAACCTAGTGCACTGCAGGCCTTACTTTGTCTTTATCTAAAATCTCTTCGAGAGGCTTGCCGTCCGCCTGAGGCATTTGAATGCCCAGCAAAGCCGCAATGGTCGGCGCTACATCCAGATTCAAAATCGATCCCAGCTGAGCACCCTTGCGTATTCCCGCACCGGCCGCAATAAAGATCTCCTGCATCTTCGGATCGTCGTTCATGTAGCCATGGCTGCCATTTTGAAATACCGGCGTCATATACGCACCATCATCACCATCGTCAAAAAAATAATTTTCCTTCGCTGAAAGAAATAGATCTGGCGACTGATTGCTGTCTTGCCGTAAGGGCAAACCTATCTTCGTGTACTCTTCCTGGCCGTATACGTGCTCCACACCCTCAGCCTTCACAAACAGTTCTCGCAAACGCGGAACCAGTTCGGCCTTTTTCGCCGGATCGGTCACATACACCATCGCACAACCGCCTTCTGGAACAGCCCATGCGTCTACATTGCGATCTTTCTTGGCGCCGCGCACGATTCCGTTTTGCCGCAGCAGGACATCGGGATGAATCGCCAGTTTAGCCTCACGTGATCCGTGATCGGATACGATAAGAAACGTCGTTTCATTTAAACGCCCAGACGCCCGCACCGCATCAACAATCTGTTTAACCCGATCGTCCAAAAACGCCATCGCGTTGAATCCTGCCGTATGCATCGGTCCATATTCGTGCTGCGTCGAATCGAGCGTCAGCAAGTGAAGCAGCATCAGGTTAGGCTTGTACGTGCGCAAGATGTACGCGGCCGCATCGGTCCACACCTGATCGCGCCAGGCTTGGCTTCCCTCACCAAAATTGCTTAGCTGCGCCTCGGTAACCGCTCCTTCTTTAACCATGGCCCTTTCGATCAAGCCATGCGGATCGGGACTTTCCGGAAACTTCCAATTGATGTTTTTTGCATTATAAATGGCGACCCAGTCGACCTGCGCCGTCGTCAATCCCGCTTTCTCCGCAAGATCGTACACGGTTTCAGCGCCAACCATCTCGTTTTTGTCGCGCCACGGTTCTATCTCAACCGGCCGATTAGGCGCGGGATAAGTTAGCAGCCCATTAAACATTACATGATGCTTGCTTGCATTAACGCCGGTAACCAGCGTCGTATGGTTCGGCCAGGTGATGGTCGGGTTAATCGGCTTCATTGACGTAGCCGATACACCCGCACGCGCCAGCGCGCGTATCGTCGGAATCGGCAAGCGAGAATCGCTTAGCGCATAGGCGGGAAAAGCATCCAGGCTAATAACGACAACCGTGCGATCTTTCCTCGGCTCGGCAACCAATAGTGTAGTGAAAAACAGTGCGGTCAAGGCCGCACATGATTTAGTTAACATACCATTTTCTCCTTCATATATAAAGTCATAACCTGTACGGCAAAGCGTAAATCGCCCGTGAAATCGCAGGTTCCGCCAAGCGGCAGGTCCAACCGCTCACACGAATCGCGCCGTACTCATCGGTCACGCGAAAAACCACACGCGTTGCATCCGAACCGTCTGCCACCAACTCCGAATCATCGGCTGAAAGATGAAATTGCTGATCGATTCCCTTGCCGGAAAAGCTCTTGCTGATCTTCAACTCGCCGTTGATGTATCCATCCAGCCGCAAATCGCCCCAATCGTCGTTTCCTCCAGGCAGCGTCAACAAGAATGGCGAATATGCGAGATGAGGAAACTGCTTGCGCTCAGGCTTCAATTCGATAATCTGATGCCACTTACCTTCATTGCCAATCGAACACTTGATCGTGTCGCAATTCGAACAGATCGGCAGCGGCCATGTATGGCTTGCGCTATCGTCGATTGCCCAATGGAATCCCGCTTCAAGCACAACTTCTTCTGCGGGCGAGCACTGTGACTTATAAAAACCCGCAGCAGGCTTGGGCTCGTGGAAGATATCCATCACGCCGTGGTAGCAGATGTGATCGCCCGAACCAAAGTCACGATGTGTACCATAATCGAAGGCGTACCGACTTAATCCTCCTGCATAGCACGCGTCCGTTTGCAGTTGATCGTAGATCTTCGCATAGCGTACGGTGTGTTCTTTGTGCAGCGTATTGTTATCCCACGGGCGCACCGGCCACCCCGCGCCCACAAACTCGGTATTCAAATAGCGCGCATGATTCGGCGCCTTCATCGTCCGTATTTCTGATTTGTCGCGAAATAGCAAGGTCAAATACTTCGATATCAACGGAGTTCCCGCTCATACGCCGCGACAATCCCGTGCCGATCCTTTTTTTAAAATTAATATAAATCTCTGCCTTTTGCGAGAAAGAGAGAAGATTTAATCGGGGGGGATACCCCTGTTTTCCCAGGAAATCATGGCTGCCGTTATGGGTATACCCTTCTGATAATATTGCAGAATTATCCATTCTCAACTTGAGCACGCGACTCTTACCTGAATTCTAGGGTATGCTTTCTCGAAAGGACCGTCCATGGTTGATATCGGCAACAATCATTCCAGCACATTGCTTCGGAACCGGAATTTTCCGAAAAAGTGCAGCAGGAAACGATTGAAAAGGTTCTGGCGAGCAGGCACTTTGCCAAAGCCTAATTGTTGGCCGATTTCTTACGCTATGCCTAGTCTCGAGCGCGGCAACCGGGAGCTCGCCATATGAACGAGCAGGAGATCTGGGTCCAGGTCTTTCACCGGCACCCAGACTACGATCCAGGCGAAGATAATATCGTCCGCAACTACGCCCGCCAATTGTGCCGCAGGCTAGAAGATTACTATATACCCATAAAGGCAAGGACAATAAGATTCGCGTTGACATGCCGCGCGGCGGATACAGCTTGGTCTTTTTCCTTTACCCCAAAGAGAAGACCGATAAGCTGAGGCCGGCGGAATCGCTTCCTGCCGATGCCCTTCCCTCGCCTCCTGTGAATAAGCGCCATTTTTACTTCGCTTTAGCTAGACAAGTAGTCTTTGCAATTCGCGGCCCTGGAACGCCCCGGTACCTGCAAGCACCACGGTGAGAGGCGTGTCATTGCGCCAGCACTATCTCAATATGCCGCTGGATGGTGTGCGGCTGCGCAATACCGCATTGGGTCAGTTCTGCGTCCTCACACACGCGGCCGATCTGCACCACAGGATTGTCCATGGTCGCGGAAAGTATTCTACCGTCCTCCGTGCTTACGATGATAGTAACGTCAAATGTCTCCTTGCCAACTTCCGCCTTGTATTTTCCGCCTTTTGTCTTTTTTACTTGGACCCAGTTGTTCGCCGTATCCGCTACTGGAGCCTGCATCCAATCCGCTGGAAGCTGTAGATTGGGATGTGATGGCGGCACATGGTGAACTACAACCGCGGCAGTATGCTTCGCCGTGTCAATTGACTGAAGATTCAGGTCGAAGTCGATTTGGCTCCTTCCGACGAGCACCTGAGTGCCGTCGGCCCATGAGCCGATCTGCGGGCTTGGTACGAGAAAGTGATCTCCAGGGTGTTGCAGAATTCCGATTTTGTTTATGAGCCACAGATCTACGTAAAAGGTCATCAGATCCGTAATCGGCCCGATCATCCTCGGATCCGCTTTGCTCAGATCAGGCATGGAGGGCGGCGAGTTTGGATCGAGAGAAAGAATCTGGACGAACTGAGCTATCGCTGGCGTCAGCGTGATGGGCTGCCCGTTCAACGTACTGCCAGTCCAGTGAAATTCCTCAACGAAACTGCCGCTGGCTGTCTTTTTAGCCGTGCCGGAAGTATCGGCGGTATAGTGCCGGTCTTCGTTGGTGGCGGTCATGTGGTAGGTAAGCGTTTCTCCGTCGCGGTAGTGACGCGTGAGAAGACCGCCACCCGATGCAGGCATTTGTGCGGAGGCGAGCGCAGAGGCTATAAGAACAGCCATAGCGGTAAGCGAATGTTTCATTGTGCTTTCCTCAAAATGCCTTCGATGAAAAATTGACAGGTAGCCAACATCTCGATCCCGCCTTGAAAATGGGTGCTTCAGATCTGTCTTTTCAGCCCCAGGATACCGCCGATTTCCGTATCGCTGAGAAGTATAAATCCCGGTTTCCCTTCTATTTTGATCACTCCCGGTAACCGCCTCCCGTCCCCAACAAAACCCCGCCGCCTTCTTCAGCGGCACAGCCGCCGGTGGCCTCTTGCTCACAAAGCTGAACGGCCGGTCGCCGTAGGCCGTAATCACCTATAAAATCATAGGCTTTGCTCGCAGTGGCGAGCGGAAAAACGCCGCCGGAACAGCAAAAAGTGTCAGGACACGACTTTTAGCCTGCCCTGAGCTTGCCAAAGGGGGCCGTAACTGCTGCAAAATCAACGTAGTCTTTAAGCCATGCGGAATGTTTTTCTCCCTCTGGTTCCAAATCCAGAGCTTTTTCGCTCGCCACGGCGAGTTCAACCCCTGAAAGATGAAATTTCTCACTCTACGCCATCAAAAAAATCGCGCGACCCCCTCATTAATCGCTTTCCCCCTATCAACACCCTTCCGACGCACGCTGGTGGCGTGTCATTACTTTTATTTTCTTCATTGACATCCACATCGGTATATGTATATACATATTAACTGCTATACACAGACGACTTGCCACCGCTCTTTCCGCACCGCAGCAAGCCGCCTCTTGTCAACATAGACCATCAAAGGAGGTATTCTTATGCGACTTAGAATTCGAGCGCTGGCATCGCTCTTGTTCCTGGCAGCATCTTTTCAAATCCCTGCACAAGTGAGTAGCGCCGGCACAATCGCCGGCCTGGTCGCCGACAGCTCAGGAGCCATGATTCCGCAAACCGCCATCAGCGCGGTTCTGCTACAAACCAATGCACAGTGGAAAACCACGACCGATGAAACAGGAAACTACATCTTTCCCAATCTCCCCGTGGGAACCTACACCCTGACGGCCGAAAAAATCGGATTCGGCAAACAGCAAGTCAATTCCATCGTCCTGAACGCCGGCGATCATCTCCGGACAAACTTTACGCTTCAGCCAGGAACCGTTAGCAGTACGGTTGAAGTCACCAGCAATGCCCTCAATGTGGACACGGAATCGGGCAACGTCGGTAACGTCATTACCGGCGCCACAATCGAAGCGATGCCGCTAGTTACGCGTAACTTCATTGAGCTCGTTCAGTTGGCGCCTGGCATTTCGAGCGATATCGGAAGCGAACCCGGCTTCGGCTCAAATGCCGGCCTCTATGCTTCCTCAAACGGCGTTCGCAACACATCGAACAACTGGACCATCGACGGCGTCCCGGACGAAGATGTTTATTACGGAAATAACGCCATCGTTCCTGATATTGACGCACTCGCCGAGTTCCGCATGGACCGCGGTAATTACTCCTCCGAACAGGGACGCACCGCCGGTGCCACTATCAACGCCATCCTTAAAAGCGGCTCCAACGCCTTTCATGGCACGGCTTTTGAGTTTATGCGCAATGGCGCGCTTAACGCGAACAACTTCTTTAATAACTTAGAGGGCATTAGCCGCCCCAACGAGCATTACAACAATTGGGGCTACACGGTTGGCGGACCGATTAAAAAAGACAAGCTCTTCTTTTTCTGGTCTGAAGAATGGCGTCGGATCATCGAGCCCAACGGCACATCCTTGGCCCTGGTCCCCACTGACGATGAAATCGCAGGTAAATTTTCCGACTACGCCACCTTGGGCTTAACCGAGCCTACCGTCCCCAGTTCACTCGCTAGCAATGTTAACTGCGTGAACTGCGTAGCAGGCCAGCCTTTTCCCAACGATCAGATTCCAACCACGCTGTTAAATACAAACGCGGTAAATTTGATCAAATATTATTACCCCCGCGCACAAACCTATAACTCGGAAACTGGATCAAATTACCCTTCCAGCGCTCCCACCAGAACCAGCGTACGCGAGGAACTTGTTCGCCTGGATTACAACATTAGCGACAAATGGAAAGCCTATGCGCACTACATCCAGGATCAGAACCACATCGATTCACCTTATTCGTTGTGGAACGATGAAGCGCTTCCCAACGTTGGCGCCAGCACCGAGTTCGAGCCCATTCAAAGCCTAGGAATCAATCTGAATGGAACCATCACGCCTAACCTTGTAAATGAAATTCAATTCGGTCTCTCCCACAACATCGCTCGCATCTCTGAATCCTCGGAGTTGTCGCGCACTGTGGGCGGTATCAATATTCCTTATTATTTTTCGAATCACACCAACACCGGCAATCGTATCCCTGTCCTCTCGTTCTCGCATTACTCAAGCATCTCGACCGATTGGCCCTTCCTGAACGGTTACTTCTACCACAAGTTGGACGACAACCTTTCCTGGCATAAGGGAATGCATAACTTCAAGTTTGGCCTGCTGGTTATCCAGCAAGGCAAAAACGAGAATAACTCCAACTCCTATACCAACGGCGGCTTTTCTTGGTATGGAACAAAGACCGGCAACGACTTGGCGGATATGCTGATCGGTTTTGCCGATACATATAGCGAAACCAAAGAAAACCCCATGCAGCATCTTCGCTATTGGGACACCGAAGCCTATGCGCAGGATCAGTGGCAGTTACATCGTTTGAGTTTGACTTATGGTCTGCGCTACACCTATTACGGGCCTGAAACCGACTTGAATAATTTGAATTCAAACTTCCTCACGCAGAATTATTCGTCTGCTTTGGCGCCTACCGTCAACTCCGACGGCACGCTTTCCAATATTGCCGCTTCGCAGATTACCGATGGCGTTTATTTGCCCACCAACGGCATCATCGTCGCCGGTTCGAATTCACCTTATGGAAATGCGGTTTTCAGCGTTTCTAAGTTAAATCTTTCTCCGCGCTTCGGATTCAGCTATGACGTCTTCGGCAACGGTAAAACCGCGCTCCGCGGCGGCTATGGAATGTATTTCGACCGCACGGCACCCTATCAACTTAGCGGTAAAGATAATCCGCCCTTCAACGCCTCGGTTACCCTCTACAACGTAGGGGTCGACGATCCTGAAAACGGCACGAACGAATACTCTACCGCCAGTGCGGTAGCTTTTAAGCCGAAATATTCCAACCCCTATAACCAGCAGTACTCGCTGGGCATTCAGCAACAAATCTTCAAGAATGGCATCTTAACCGTGGAGTATGTCGGCACGAAAGAAACGCACATGCTTTACGAACGCCAATTGAATCAGAACCAGCCCAGCGCAGCGGTCGCCGCCGGCACTGTTAACGTCAACCAGTTACGGCCATACGCCGGCTACAATTCGATCGCGCAATTCAATCCTGGCGCCAGTTCGCGTTACAACGGATTGCAAACCTCTTTCCGTGAGCAGTTAGGACGCAACTTCACGTTAGACCTTTCCTATACCTACTCCAAAGTGCTGACCGACGCTTCCACTGACTCCAGCAGCCCGCAAGACAGCTACAACCTGCGCGCAGACTGGGGACCGGCCACATTTGATAAACCCCACATGCTGATCATTGATTACGTCTGGCAACTGCCCTCTCTGGCGTCAAGCCGCAATGCGCTTTTGCGCGGCGCGCTCGGCGGTTGGGAATGGTCGGGAATTCTTAACGCATCGAGTGGCGAACCGATAACGGCCAGCCTCGATGTTTATGAAAATTCCGGCGTTGTCGACAGCACGCAGCGCCCCAATCAATCGGGAAAAGTCCATACCCACAGCGGTAGAAACAATTGGTTGAATTACGACGCGTTTTCCGTTCCAACACAGGGAACCTTCGGCAATTCTCCTGTCGGTATGGCGCGCCTGCCGCACACCACGCAATTCGACAGCTCGATTTCAAAAGACTTCCATGTGCACAGTCAATTGCATGCGCAGTTCAAGCTACAGGCTATCAATGCGATTAACCACACGCTGTTTAACGGCGTAAACACGACCTACTACTCCGGCAGCACCACCTTCGGTCATATCACATCTGCAACCGCTCCTAGAACGGTTCAGGCCGGATTGCACTTCACCTTTTAATCGATTCGCAACGAATTAAAACACGGCGCTTCAACTTACAAAAGTTGAGGCGCCGTATATTTTTGGGTTATGCGTTGGCGCTAAGCATTTAAATTATCGCCAGACACAAGAAGGCCCTCCCACCGGGAGGGCCTTCTTATTCAACCTAACTGAAAAGAGCTACGCCACCACGTCGATTCCCATCGACCGCGCCGTGCCCTTGATGCTCTTGATCGCCGTCTCTACCGACGACGCATTCAAATCCGGCATCTTCAGCGTGGCAATCTCGCGCACTTGCTTCTCGGTCACTTTGCCCTTCTTTTCCTTGTTGGGCGTGCCCGATCCCTTCTCAATCCCCGCCGCCTTCTTCAGCAGCACAGCCGCCGGCGGCGTCTTGGTCACAAAGGTGAACGACCGATCACCGTAAACCGTAATCACCACTGGGATGATCAATCCGGCCTGGTCCTTGCCCTGCGTCCGCGCGTTGAACTGCTTGCAGAACTCCATGATGTTGACCTGCGCTTGGCCTAGCGCCGGGCCTACTGGAGGCGCCGGCGTCGCCTTGCCGGCTTCAATCTGCAACTTCACGTATCCTGTGATTTTTTTCGGAGCTGCCATATTGGTTCCCTTAAAACCAGCTCGTAGCTTCTAGCCTTAGCTCATCGCTGGTAGCTTTGATGCAAATTTTGGTGTCGCAGCCTTAGCGTTCGCTCGCAACCGGCGGCAGCTAGATCGCCTGCCCGGCTAGAAGCTGAAAGCTAGTTGCTAGAGCTGCAACTACGCAAGCTTTTCTACCTTGCCGAACTCCAGTTCGACCGGCGTCGAGCGCCCGAAGATCGTCACCATCACCTTCAGTGTTTCGCGATCCTCGTTGATCTCGTCCACCACGCCGTTGAAGTTTGCGAACGGGCCGTCGGTAATCCGCACTTGCTCGTTCTTCTCGAATTTGATCTGCAGCCGCGGCTTCTCCTTCGAAGTCTCGCTCCGGAAGAGAATCGAGCTGACCTCTTCCTCACTCAGCGCCACCGGCTTATCGCCCGTGCCCAGAAACCCAGTCACCTTCGGCGTGTCTTTCAGCACATGCCAGAGATCGTTGTCCAGGTCCATCTCCACCAGCACGTAGCCGGGCAAAAATACCCGCTCCACGGTGCGCTTCTTGCCGTTGATAATCTCGGTCACCGGCTCCATGGGGATCATCACCCGGCCGATTCTTTCCTTCAACCCAAAAGCCTGCACACGGCTCTCGATCGATTCCTTCACGCGGCGTTCGAAGCCCGAGTAGGCGTGCAGAATGTACCACNNCTCGGCGCCTTCTACCGGCGCTTCCGATTCTGCTGCCGCTGTCTCCGGTTCCGCTGCCGACGTATCAGATCCGGCTGCAGGCGTCTCCGGTTCCGCGACTTGCACTTCGACGGGTTGTTCTAGCTCATCTGCCATTCTGTTCTCATTTCCGTGCCGCGCCCGGTTACTGCAATCCGCCCAGCCGGCCTAGCAACCCATACACCGCAAAGCGAAATGCGTTATCGACGATGAAGAAAAACAAGCCGAAGATAAAGACCGTCACAATCACTACCGAGGTCGTTACCTGCACTTCCTTCCGCGAGGGNNGGCGTTACTACCTTGCGCATCTCCCCGCGCACATCGCGCAGAAAACCCGCAAACTCGCCCCACTTGCTCGCCGCGCCTTCAAATACCTTCGGTTTCTTGAACGGATCGCTTTCCCCGCCCGTGATTGCCGCTTTCGTCGCCATGCTTTGTTCCTTCGCGCCCGGCAATTGCCAAGCAATTCAGCTTCTAGCTTACTAGCCTCGGCTTTTAACGCACCGCTACATGCTAGCAGCTTAAAGCCGCACTTCTAATCTGGCAGGGGCGGAGGGATTCGAACCCACAAGTCCGGTTTTGGAGACCAGCAGTTTAGCCATTGAGCTTACGCCCCTAATTACAGCTTTCAGCTTTTAGCTTTCAGCTCCTCGCCCGCTGCTTCGATCTGCCAATCTTTTGCCTGATCGAGTGCGGCCAGTAGCTAAAGGCTAACAGCTAGAAGCTGCTTTTACTTCGATTCCTTATGAATCTGGTGCTTCCGGCAGCGCTTGCAATACTTCTTCAGCTCCAGCCGGCCCGTCACCGTCTTCTTGTTCTTCGTCGTCGAGTAGTTGCGCTCCTTACATTCGGAGCACTGCAATGTGATGATTTCCCGCATTCAAAAATCCTTTTCCAGCTTTTAGCTTTCAGCTCTCAGCCTTCAGTCCGCATTTCACGCGATGAACTGAAAGCTGAAAGCTGACGGCTGATAGCTCTTTCCTACTTGATGATCTCCGAAATCGTGCCCGCGCCCACCGTACGGCCGCCTTCGCGGATCGCGAAGCGCAAGCCTTTTTCCATGGCCACCGGAACGATCAATTCCACTTCCAACTCCACGTTGTCGCCAGGCATCACCATCTCGGTGCCTTCAGGAAGCTGCGCCACGCCCGTCANNCTTCTTCCTTGCTCAACACGTAAACCGAACCCTTGAAGTGCGTGTGCGGCGTAATCGAACCAGGCTTGGCCAAAACCATGCCCCGCTCCACGTCTTCCTTGTCCACACCGCGAACCAGTACGCCCGCATTGTCGCCGGCCAAACCTTCATCGAGCTGCTTTTTGAACATCTCGATGCCTGTGGCCACCGTCTTGCGCGTGTCCTTGATTCCGACCATCTCGACTTCGTCGCCCACCTTCACCTTGCCACGCTCGATACGGCCCGTTACCACCGTGCCGCGACCCGAGATCGAGAAGATGTCTTCAATCGGCATCAGGAAGGGCTGATCCACCGGACGGTGCGGCTGCGGAATGTACTTATCGACGGCTTCCATCAGCTCGTCGATCTTCTCTTCCCACTTCGCCTCGCCATTCAGCGCGCCCAGCGCCGAGCCGCGGATTACCGGAACATCGTCGCCTGGGAACTGATACTTAGTCAGCAGCTCGCGAACTTCCATCTCCACCAAGTCGATCAGTTCGGTATCATCGACCGCGTCGCACTTGTTCAAGAAAACCACGATGTAAGGCACGCCCACCTGGCGAGCCAGCAATACGTGTTCCTTGGTCTGCGGCATCGG
>PMHC01000148.1:0-688 GCA_003156495.1 Acidobacteriaceae bacterium | reverse complement strand
ACCTTGGTGATCGCCGCGGTCAACGTCGTCTTGCCGTGGTCGATGTGACCGATGGTTCCAACGTTTACGTGCGGCTTCGAACGGTCAAATTTCTCCTTCGCCATAAAAAGCCTCGAATTCCTTTCGTTGCTCGATTACTGCCCGTTTACCTTATGGAGCGCCCGCCACTGCGGGCTCCAGCCCCAAAAATCAGCTTCTAGCTATTAGCTTTCAGCTTCAAACTCTCACTGCCAAACTTTGCCGCTTCTCCGCCGCCACTCTCTTTCGCCCGCCCTATCTCTGCCAGGCTAAAAACTAGTAGCTAGCGGCTGTTCTTGCTACTTACCCTGTGCCTTGCCGACGATCTCCTCGGCAATATTGCGCGGCACCTCTTCATAGCGCGCGAACTGCATCACGTACGATGCGCGTCCTTGCGTCGAAGAGCGAATCTCATTCACATAACCAAACATTTCCTTCAAGGGAACCATGGCCTTGATTACCTGCGACCCAGCCTGCCGTTCCATGCCCTCGATCCGGCCGCGGCGCGAGTTGATGTCGCCGATAATCACGCCCATGAACTCCTCGGGGACCGTCACTTCGACGGCCATGACCGGTTCCAGCAGAACCGGCGACGCATGCCTCGCCGCTTCCTTGAACGCAATTGAGCCGGCAAACTTGAAGGCCATCTCGTTCGAGTCCACTTCGTGAT
>PMHC01000164.1 GCA_003156495.1 Acidobacteriaceae bacterium | reverse complement strand
TCGAGGATGCGGCTGCGCCGCTGCTCGATGTAGGCCAGCGAGCCGATCTGGCGGCGAGTTCTGCTTTCCAGAAACCATCCGCGGATGCCGATGGTCAGCACGATGAACAGCAACAGGCCGGCCAGCAGCGTAACGTGGCGAAGATTGAACCAGGGCGGCCGGGCGACGACGGCAATGTCGTCCGGTGAGCGGAGCAGAATGTTGAACGAAGCGTTGTGATTGTAGGCGCGGGCGTCGTTGAGGATGCAGACGCCGGTGAGGCGGATCGTGGAACCGACGGGAATTTCTCGCAGCGGAGCGATGCCGCCGACCTCGGCGGTGTTGGCGTGCCGGTAGATGGCCGAGAAGAGATAGCTGCCGGAATGCAGCACATACTCATCTTGTGTAGCTTCGCGCACCTGCATGACGACCTGGCCCTCGGNNCTCGATGGAGACGAGATCGTACTGGCGCTGGCCCGAGGTTAATTCCTGCCAAGTGGCCGGATGCGGAGCGATTGGCGCCTGCACGTTGGTATCGCGTATCTCCGCGCCGGAGAGAGAAAGAAAGCCGCCGCTGGAGTTGGGTAGGCCGGTGGCTTCGGCCTGATCGCCGATTTTGAGCGGCTCATCGCTTTGGGTCTGCACCCAGAGGCTTTGCGCGCCGCTTTCGAGTACGGCGGCTGAGCCGGGCATGAAGTAAGTGACGGTTCCGCGGACCCGCACGCGCTGGGAGTGGTTGAGGACGCGATAGGCGCCAAGAATCTGTTCCATGGGGGTGATAGGCAGCGACCAGGGATTGACGGCGGCGGGCTTGAGAACTTTTACGCTGCGCAGGCTTTGGATTAGCAGGATGACGCCGGTTAGCTGCCGCTTGCCGTTGAATTCATTTCTGGCGATGCCGGTGATGGCGACCTGGGCGTCGAGCAGGGCATTGCGCGCGCCGGGATTGTCGTTGTCGACGTAAACGTCGATCATGCCGCCGTCGGCAGCGAGGCGCAGAAAGGCATAGCGTTCGCCGGTTGCAGGATCGATTTCCAGATCGTCGGAAAGGATCGAGCCGTGCACGGTGACAAGGCGGGCATCGAATTGGCCGCGGATCAGCTCGTTGAAGGAAGCCGCGGAGGCTGCGGGCTTTTTATCGTGGCGGATGAAGGCGATGCTGCTGGCGGTGATTTCGCGGGTGAGGCCAGCCGTAGTGGTTCCGCGAATGGCTACGCGGTCGCCGGGGTGCAGGGCGGCGTCGTTCTGCGTTTTTACCACGAAGGCTTCGCCGCCGTCCTGAACGAAGAGCTTTTTTTGCACGGCGCAGAAATAGGTGACGGTGGCCTCAAAGGCGACCGGAAGAGACTGGGCGGCTTCATTGCGGCTGAAGGGGCGAACGGCGCGCAGTGATGTGAGTGGTTTCGGCGGAGCAGTTTGCGCGGCCATGACGGTCGCCAAGGCGATGGTAGCCGCGGAAACGAGCCTCTTCCTCAACTAGAACTTCTCTCCCCAAATTCCTGTCCGTTGATCGCCGCGGAGAGCCTGCGCTATCCGCAATCGTCTTCAGAGACCGGCCCATTGGAATAGAACAAGTCGCCTGCAAGAGAAAAACCATGCAATGAATCGCTGTCCATAGGTTAACTACCAGGAAAGGGTTTAAAAAATAGCACATTTGGTTCCCGTGGCTCCAAATTCGTGGTGAGGCAGGCGGCAACTTTTCGTGGCGGGATTTTCGTAGCGTCCGGGGGGAGGGTTCTACACTGACACAAGAAGATTAATTTTCACGGAAGGCATAATTCGACAGCGAAATGGCAAAGAAACTGCGAGTAGGCATTTTATTTGGCGGGCGTAGCGGCGAGCACGAGGTTTCGCTGCTTTCGGCGGCCTCGGTTCTGCGGGCGATCGATCGCAACAAATTTGAAGTTACGCCCATCGGCATCACGAAAGAGGGGCGCTGGCTGGCGGGCGACGATGCGCAGAAGCTGCTGAACGGCGAGGCAGAAAAAATGCGCGGCGCGAAAGCCTCTGGAGCCAAGCTGCTTGCGGAGGGGCTTCCCGCGCTGCTGATGCCGGGCAAGTCGCTGGATGTGATTTTTCCCGTGCTGCACGGCACCTTCGGCGAGGATGGCACGATTCAGGGTTTGTTCGAGCTGGCCGGGGTCGCCTATGTTGGCTCGGGCGTGCTGGGGTCGTCGGCGGGCATGGACAAGGATCTGATGAAGCGGCTCTTCATCGAGGCCAAGCTGCCGATCGTCAAGCATGTGACGCTGCTGCGCTCCGATTGGGAGCTTTCGCCGCGCAAGGCCGTGGCGCAGGTGGAGCGGGAGCTAACGTATCCGGTTTTCGTTAAGCCGGCGAATCTAGGTTCCTCGGTGGGAATTTCAAAGGCGCATGATCGCCAGGAACTGAAGACGGCGCTGGATCTGGCGGCCAAGTACGACCGCAAGCTGGTTGTCGAGCAGGGCGTGGGCGGCGAACAGGGCGCGAGCGCGCGCGAGTTCGAGGTAGGGGTACTGGGCAATGACGCCCCGGAAGCCAGCGTGGTGGGCGAGATCGTTCCCGGCAAGGAGTTCTACGACTACGAGGCGAAGTATCTCTCGAAGGGGCCGAAGCCGGTGATTCCCGCGTCGATTACGCGCGCGCAGAGCAAAGAGATTCGCGAGATGGCCGTGGCGGCCTTCAAGGCATGCGACCTGGCGGGATTGTCGCGCGTGGACTTTCTTATGGAGCCCGATGGCAAGCAGCGCATCTACCTGAACGAGGTGAATACGATGCCGGGCTTTACCAAAATCAGCATGTATCCCAAGCTGTGGGCGGCTACGGGGCTGAATTACAAAAAGCTGATTACGCGGCTGATCGAATTGGGACTGGAACGGCACGCCGAGCGGAGCCGCACGGTCTACAGCCGGGAAGAGTAGAGAAGCAGGGAATAGGGATTAGGGAACAGGGAGACCGGCGCCGGTGTCTAATGAATTAGGGAGAGCGCCGATGCAGTGGAAGGCTGAAGGGCTGTTTGCGGCCGCGCATCTGTATTCTTGTTACCTAATTCCTGTTCCCTGTTTTTCGATGCCCATATATTCTGATTCCGAGGGGATGATCCAATGACACTGCTCGATGCTCCTCAGTTCGATGCCGCGCGCTCACGGCGCAATGTGCTGATTCTCAAATGCAGTTTAGGCGCTGTGGCCGCGTTGCTGGTGGCCTTCTGGCTCATTGCCGGCCGGCCGGCGGATTGGCCCTGGCGGTGGAGTCGTTATTTGTGCGGGCGCGCTACGGTGAACAAGTTCTTGACCGCGGTTGAGGCCAACGATCTGCCCAAGGCCTACGGCGTCTGGGTTCACGACAAAAACTGGCAGCAACATCCGCAGAACTTTTCCTATCCCTATGCGCGCTTTATCGGCGACTGGAGCTCGACCAGCCCGGACAACGAGTACGGGGCGATTCATAGCCACAAGATCGCGCTGGCCGGCCACTACGGCAACGGCGTGCTGGTGGCCTCCTACATCAACGACCGGAAGAGCAACGCTCTGAACCTGGAATACGATTCCAAAACCAGACAGTTGAGCTTTGCGCCGCCGGACGTAACGCTGTACCTGGGGCCGTAAAAACAGCTTCCAGCCTTCATCTTTCAGCTAGAGTAAAGCGCGCGGGTGAATCGCCGGCGCGCTTTGCCGTAGATGGCTGAAATTCCCTTTGAAGAAAATCGATTTTTCTATTGCCTGCCATCGCATCCGCGACTACACTATTTTGCGGGTCGATGTACGCTATTCGTACCGGGTTCTACGGGCGATTCGGCGCGCTTTTGTGCGGCCTTCTTTTATGGCAACGGTCAGTTTGCGGACTTGTCGAGCGCGGGTTTGTCGCGCTTTGATCGTTTCGGAAAACGAGGCTACAGTTCTCTGCTCGCACTACACCCTAGCCGTAAGAAACAAGAACGCGGCTAGAGCGGTTCCAGGAATGTTGTACATCGAAGCCAATTCACTCAAGTCGACGCGAGCATCAGCGAGTGGCGACCCTGTAGGCGGTCAAGATGGGGATTGTTTTTCTGGAACCACTCTAAAATGGGGTACCCGTATTTTTACTACGTCATTTGGGAAAACGCTTTCGCTATGTTTTGCTTGTTTCGCTCGCGTTGCTAAAAATATCGTCGCTACTCCGCACCTACGCGGAGTCGCCAACCTATACAGGGATGGAACTGATGAAAAAGTCAACGGCAACTCGCAAGCCGCGCCACGCGGCGATACCAGCCTATAAGAACTCCAAGCTCTCGCCGGCACGTCGGGTAAAAGATCTTTTGTCGCGCATGACGCTCGAAGAGAAGGCCGCGCAGATGCTCTGCATCTGGCAGCAGAAACCGCAGACGATGGTCGACGCCGAGGGCTACTTCGACGAGAAGAAGGCCAAGGCCGCATTTAAGAATCGCCGCGGATTGGGGCAGGTGGGCCGGCCCAGCGATGCGGGCAAGGGATTGAACGCGCGGCGCATGGCCGAGCTGACCAACGCCATCCAGAAGTTTTTTTTGGAAAACACACGGCTGGGAATTCCGGTGATTTTCCACGAGGAGTGCCTGCACGGCCACGCGGCGGTGGATGGAACCAGCTTTCCGCAGCCGATCGCGCTGGCTTCTACCTTCGATCCCGAGCTGGTGGAGCGGCTCTATGCGATGACGGCGGCCGAGGCGCGTTTGCGCGGCACGCATCAGGCGCTGACGCCGGTTGTTGACGTGGCGCGCGAGCCGCGCTGGGGGCGCGTCGAGGAGACTTACGGTGAAGACCCGCATCTGGCGGCGCGAATGGGCGTGGCGGCAGTGCGCGGCTTTCAGGGCGACCGCAGCTTTGCCGACAAGCGGCACGTAATCGCCACGCTGAAGCATTTTGCCGGGCACGGTCAGCCGGAGTCTGGAATGAACTGCGCGCCGGCCAACGTTTCCATGCGCGTGCTGCGCGAAACCTTTCTATCGACCTTTCGCACGGCGCTGCGCGAAGCCGAAGCGATCAGCGTGATGGCTTCTTACAACGAAATCGACGGCGTGCCCTCGCACGCCAACAAGTGGCTGCTGCGCGATGTGTTGCGCAAGGAATTCGGCTTCAAGGGTTTTGTCGTTTCCGACTACTACGCCATTTGGGAACTGGGCTACAGGCCTGACACGCACGGGCATTTCGTGGCCAAGGACAAGAAAGAATCCTGCGCGCTGGCGGTCAAGGCTGGCGTGAATATCGAGCTGCCCGATCCGGATTGCTACCTGCATCTGGTGGAATTGGTACACAAGGGCGTGCTCAAGGAGCGCGAACTCGACGAACTGGTTGCGCCGATGCTTTATTGGAAATTCGCGATGGGCCTCTTCGACGATCCATACGTCGATCCGGAGGAGGCCGAGCGCGTTGTGGGTTGCGACGAGCATCGCGAGCTGGCGCTGACGGCGGCGCACGAAGCGATCACGCTGCTGAAAAACGAAAACAACGTTGCTCCGCTCGATCCGCGCAAGATCAAAACTCTCGCCGTAATTGGTCCCAACGCCGATCGGGGATTGCTGGGCGGCTATAGCGGCGTGCCCAAGCAGAACGTCACCGTGCTCGAGGGCATTAAGAAAAAAGTCGGCGACAAGGTGAAGGTGCTCTACGCCGAAGGCTGCAAGATCACCGTCGGCGGCAACTGGAATCAGGACGAAGTCGTGGCCAGCGATCCAGAGCAAGATCGCAAGCAGATCGCCGAGGCCGTCGCGGTGGCCAAGCAGGCCGACGTGATTGTGCTGGCCATCGGCGGCAACGAGCAGACTTCGCGCGAGGCATGGGCGCTGAATCACATGGGCGACCGCACCAGTCTCGATCTGGTCGGCCGCCAGGAAGAACTGATCCAGGCGCTGGTTGCGCTGGGCAAGCCGATTGTCGCGTTCCTCTTTAACGGGCGGCCGCTGTCGATCAATTCACTGGCGCAAAAGGTTCCGGCGATCTTCGAGTGCTGGTATTTGGGCCAGGAGACCGGCCGCGCCGTGGCCGACGTGCTCTTCGGCGAGACCAATCCCGGCGGCAAGCTGCCAATTTCTGTGCCGCGCTCGGTGGGTCAATTGCCCATCTTCTACAACTACAAACCGTCGGCGCGCCGCGGCTATCTGTGGGACGAGGTTACGCCGCTCTTTAACTTCGGTTACGGACTCAGCTACACGAGCTTCTCGATTACCTGTCCGCGGCTAACAAAGAAAAGGATTGCGCGCGACGGCGCCACGCGGCTGCTGGTGGAGGTGACCAACACCGGCAAGTACGCTGGAACCGAGACGGTGCAGCTTTACATTCGCGATCTGGTTAGCTCGGTGACGCGGCCGGTCAAGGAACTGAAGGCTTTCAAGAAGGTGCGGCTGGCGGCGGGCGAAACGACCACGGTCGCCTTCGACATTACGCCCGAGCAACTCGCCTTCTACGACATTGACATGAATTACGTTGTCGAGCCAGGCGACTTCGAGTTGATGGTTGGCAACTCCTCGCGCGATGAGGATTTGCAGAAACTGATTTTGCGCGTAACCGAATAAACGCGGCCGGCGACGCCGGACAAAAGACAAGGCGGATTATGACGGAAAGATTATCCTTCACCGAGAAATTCGGCTACGCGCTGGGCGACATGGCGGCCAACTTCATTTTTCAGGCGATGCTGGCCCTGCAGTTGAGTTTTTATACCGACACCTTCGGGTTGACCGCCGCGCAGGCCGGCACGCTGTTTCTCGTCGTCGGCCTCATCGCCGCCGCGCTCAATCCGCTGATGGGCTTTGTCGCCGACCGCACGCGCAGCCGCTGGGGGCGCTTTCGTCCCTGGCTGCTGTGGACGGCCGTGCCCTTCGGCATCATCGGCGTGCTCACCTTCACTACGCCTAACTTTAGCCCGGCGGGCAAGCTGATCTACGCCTGGGTTACCTACATTTTGTTGCGGCTGATCTACGTCGTCAACAACGTGCCCTACGCTTCGTTGACCGCGGTCATCACCGACGATCCCGACGAGCGGACCAGCGTGGCTTCTTACCGGCAGATCTTCGCCAATTTAGCCGGCTTCATCGTGCAGAGCCTGGCGATTCCGCTGGTGGGCTTTTTGGGTCGCGGCAGTTCGGCGCGCGGCTATCAGCTCACGATGGGGATTTTTTCGGCGCTGTGCGTCGTGCTTTTTCTGGTCGCCTTTGCCACCACGCGGGAGCGCATCGAACCCAATCCGCAACAGCAATCTTCGATGGGCCAGGATCTGTCCGATCTGCTGAAAAACGGTCCCTGGTTTGTGCTGTTTCTCGTTACCACCTTCTACTTTACGGCGATTTCGATTCGTGGCAGCGTGATGCTGCCCTTCTTTAAATACTGCGCCGGTAACCAGATTCTCTTTAGCTGGTTCAACGGTTTTGGATTGGCGGCGCTGCTGATCGGCGTGGCGGTTTCGCACGCGCTCACGGTGCGCTTCGGCAAGCGTAATCTCTTCCTGGTCAGCATGATTCTGACGGGAGTTTTCAATGTCGCGCTGCTGCTGTTTCCCGCCACGGCGGTTGTGCCGCTCTTCGCTTCGGAGATTTTGCGGCAGTTTGCCTACGGCTGGTCGTGCCCGGTGCTGTGGGCGATGATTGCCGACGTGGCCGACTACGGCGAGTGGAAGACCGGCCGCCGCGCGACGGGAACCGTAACCGCGGCGGTGGTTTTTGCGCTGTGGGTAGGACTGGCTTTTGGCGGCGCGGTCGCCGGTTGGCTCTTTTCCGCTTATGGCTACGTGCCGAATGCCGTGCAGAGCGCGCATGCGCTGTGGGGCATTCGCCTGACGGCGAGCGTCTACGCGGGGCTGGCCTTTTTTGCCGCGGCTTTCTGCTTGTTCTTCTACCCGATTACTCGCGAGGTGAACCAGAAGATCGCCAACGAGCTGGCCGAGCGGCGCAAGGCTTTTACGACGCGCGCGGGCAGTGAACAGTAAACAGTGAACAGAATTAGTTGTTCGAAGAGTCTAGTTGCACGATGCGGAGGAACCATGCTGAATAAAAGTTTTGCTTGCGCGCGGTCGGCGATTTTCGCCGCGCTTTGCGCCGTTTGCGTTGCGGCGCAGTCTCCCGTTTCTCTCAAGGCCGCTTACCAAAATGATTTTCCCATCGGCGCGGCAATCAACGCGGCGCAGATTAACGGCAACGACGCTCGCGGCGATGCGCTGCTCAAGTCGCAGTTCAACTCCATTTCGCCGGAGAATGAGCTCAAGTGGGAGAGGGTTCATCCGCAGCCGGGCAAGTACGAATTTGCGCAGGCCGACCGATATGTCGCGCTTGGCCAGGAGTACCACATGTTCATCGTTGGCCACTGCCTGATCTGGCACAGCCAGACTCCGGCCTGGGTCTTCCGCGATGAGAAGGGCAGCCTGCTGGGGCGCGAGGCGCTGCTGGCGCGCATGAAGGAGCACATCCAAACCGTTGTCGGCCGCTACAAGGGCAAAATCCAAACCTGGGACGTGGTCAATGAGGCGCTCAACGAGGACGGCACGTTGCGCCAGTCGCCGTGGCTGAGGGCGATCGGCGAGGATTACATCGAGAAGGCATTCGTTTACGCGCACGAGGCCGACCCGCAGGCGCAACTGGTCTATAACGACTACAATCTGGAAAATCCGGCCAAGCGCGCCGGGGCTGTGGCGCTGGTTAAAAAGCTGCAAGCGGCGGGCGCGCCCATCACCGTCGTCGGCATACAAGGCCACCTCAGCCTCACTTCGCCTTCGGCCGCCGATGAAGGTGCCGCCATCGCAGAGTTCGCCGCGCTCGGTTTGAAGGTTTCAATCTCCGAGCTCGACATCAATCTGTTGCCCACTCCCGGCTTCGGTCCCACCGCCGACGTTTCGCTCAAGGTCGCGCAGGCTCCGAAGTTGAATCCTTACGTGAATGGTCTGCCGGAAGATGTGCAGCGGCAATTAGCCACGCGCTACGCCGAACTTTTCCGCGTCTTCATTGAGCACCGCGCCGATTTGCANNGCCGCACCAACTATCCGCTGCTTTTTGGCCGCGACGGCAAACCGAAGCTGGCCTTTGATGCGGTGATTGGCGTGGCCACCGAAGCCAAGGCACATTGAGGGCTTGCCCGGCTTCATTCCTTCGGCGGCGGCTCGTTCTATAAGGTATGATTGCGTCTATATGGTGCGAGCGGCCGTTTTCCCTCCCGCTCCCGGTGGTGTGTGTGTCTAGATTTTTCCAACGCCTCGTTTTTGTTGTCTCCATCACGATTTTTTGCGCACTTGGCGCCGGCTATCTGCTGGGCGAGTTCGGCTTGCTCAGCGTGCACGCCGGCGACGAGCAGGACGCCGCCTATCGCCAGATGCGCGTCTATGCCGAAGTGCTGCGCAAGATTCAGAACTTCTACGTCACCGAGCCGAAGATGAACGAGGTGACCAACGGCGCGTTGCACGGGTTGCTCGATTCGCTCGATCCCGATTCCAGCTATCTGTCGGCGGCCGAGTACAAAATCTATTCCACGCGCCCGGCCAATGAGAACGCGCAGGTTGGCATCACCGTTTCCAAACGCTTCGGCTACGCGACGATCGTTAACGTTCTGCCTGGTTCGCCCGCCGATCAGCAGCATTTGCACGACGGCGACGTGATCGACCTGATCGAAGGCCAATCGACTCATGAGCTGCCGCTGGCGCTGGTGCGCTTTATGCTGGCCGGCAAGCCGGGAACGACGGTCACTGTCTCGGTCGTACGGCCCTTTAAGTCCGAACCGGACAAGATCGTGCTTACTCGTGCCGTGACGCCTGTGCCGGCGTTGAACGAGCAATTTTTCGAGAACGCGACGATTCTCTATCTCAAGCCCGGCGTTCTTACCGCCGCGCGCGTTGACGATATGGCCGCCCGCATCAAGGCCGCCGGCAAAAGCCGCAAAATCCTGCTCGATTTGCGTGACGTGACCGGTACCGATCCCGCGCAAGGGCTGCGGCTGGCCAACTTCTTTTTGAAGCAGGGAACCATGGCCACGCTCGAAGGCCAGAAGTTTCCGCGCCAGAGCTTTGCCGTCGATCCGGCGCAGTGCTTGACGGATGCGCCCGTCTCGGTGCTGATTAATCACGGCACCTATGGAGCGCCCGAGCTGACGGCGGCGGCCATTGCCGGCCTCAAGCGCGGCGACGTGGTTGGCGTGCGCACCTTCGGCGAGGGTTCGGTGCAAAAGACCATC
>PMHC01000282.1 GCA_003156495.1 Acidobacteriaceae bacterium | reverse complement strand
CCCTTGACGTGGCCGAAGAGGGTGGACTCAAGCAGCTCGGAGGGCATGGCGCCTGTATTGATGGGCACGAAGGGCTTGTCGCGGCGGGGCGAGTTGGCGTGCAGCGCTTTGGCGATGACCTCTTTGCCGGTGCCGCTTTCGCCTTGAATGAGGACGGTGGAGCGGCTGGGCGCGACCTGGGCAACCAGATCGAAGACCTTGAGCATGATGTCGCTTTTGCCGACGATATTCGAGAAGTTGTAACGCTGCTTGAGAGTGCGCTTGAGCTGAAGATTTTCTTCTTCGGCGCGGCGGCGGGCGACGGCCGAACGAATGTCGGCGAGAAGTTTTTCGTTGTCCCAGGGCTTTTGGACGAAGTTTTCCGCACCGGCGCGAATGGCGTCAACAACGTTTTCGACGGTGCCGTAGGCGGTGATCATAATGATGGGCAACTCGGGCTGGCGCTCTTTGAAGAGGGGCAGCAACTCGAGGCCGTTTTTGCCGGGCAGCGCGAGGTCAAGCAGAACGAGGTCGAAGTTATTCTGCTCGATCATGGCCAGACCGGACTCGCCGTCCGTGGCGGTTTTGACCTCGTAGTTTTCGAGCGACAACAGAACTTCAAGGGATTCGCGAATACTGGCCTCGTCGTCGACGACAAGAATCGAGGCGGCCGGAGCACTGCTATGGGCGGCGGATGAGGAGATGGGTGCGTTAACCAGCTGTGCGCCTTCGGCAGCGAACTCGGGAGTGGAATCAGACATGGACAGACTTCCTCAATAATGGAAACTCGATATGAAATGTAGTGCCGGCGCCGACGGCGCTCTCAACGCGAATTTTGCCGGCGTGCTCCTGAATAATGCCGTAGCTGACGGAGAGGCCCAGACCCGTGCCGCGGCGTTCTCCGGGTTTGGGGGCGGTTTTGGTGGTGAAGAAGGGATCGTAAATGCGCTTAAGGTGTTCGGGGGCGATGCCGGAGCCAGAATCGGCTACGACAGCCTCGACGTGGCCGTTAGCCAGTGTGGCGATGCGCAGAGTGCCGCCGCCGGGCATGGCTTCTTTAGCGTTCAACAGCAGATTGAGAAAGACCTGTTGCAGTTTGCCGGGGTTGCCGTGAATAGGCGGCAGATCTTCGGCCAGATCGAAATCGAGGGCGATTCTCGCGGTTTTGAACTGGTGTTCGAGCAGCGAAATCGTGTCGCGAATCACCTGATTGAGATCGGTATCGCGGAACTCGGTGGTTGAGGTGCGGGAGAAGTTCAGCAGGCCGTTGGCGATTTCCGAAGCGCGGAAGCTCTGCTGGATGATCTTGTCGAGAACCGGCCCCAGACGCGGATCGCCGCGCAACTGCTTGGAGAGCATCTGCGAGTAAGAGGCGATGACGGCCAGCGGCGTGTTGATTTCGTGGGCGACGCCGGCGGCCAGCAAGCCGATGGAGCTGAGCTTGTCGGCCTGCGAGAGCTGCGTTTCCAGCGCAACGCGCTCGGTGATGTCGTCGACCAGCACGATACGGCCAACGGGCACAAAGTCGCGCGAGACCAGCGGTGCGACGGCGACGTTGACGGTGCGCTGCTCGCCGGCGCGGGTGGTGAGCGCGAATTTGTAAAGATTATGCACGCCCTGCTCGTCGCCAAAAGCCTCGATGCCCTCGACAAATTCGGCGGGAAAGAGAGCTTTGAGATCCTGCCCGATAGCTTCGGCACGGCTGAGGGCGTACATGGCCTCCATCTGCGCGTTCCAGCTTTCCACGCGGCCGTTGAGATCGAGAGCGATGATGCCGACGTTGATCGACTCGACGATGTTCTCGTTGAATTCCTTGAGGCGNNCGATGCCGATGTAGCTGGCCAGCGAGGCGAGCAGTTCGACATCTTCGCTGGAGAGAAAGTCGCCGCCCAGCGTGCGGCCCAGGCCGATGACGGCGATGGTGCGATGGGCGGCGGAACTCTGGGAATCGCGGTTAGCCGCGCCGCCCGATGAGGACGAGACAGCGACCCGACAGGGCAGGTAGTAGTTGAGATCGAGCAAAGCGGCGGTGCTTTGCTGGGTAGCTGGCAGGTGGGGCAACTGCTGTGTGTTCTCGAAAAAAATGTGGGTGTGGTTTTGCGCGTGGTCGAAGTCGAGAAAGCCGAGATCGAGGCGCTCGGCGCTGCTGGCCTTTTTATCGAGATCCTCGGGCAGTCCGTGGCCGGCGGCCAGGCGCGGACAGCCAGCAGCATCGGTTAAAAAGATGGCGACGCGGGCAACCAGAAGAGTGCGCGGCAACTGCTCGACGATCGAGTCAAGCAGGGCCTGAAGATCGGTTTCCGAACTGAGGCCACGGCCAAATTCGACCAGCGCCTGGCGGTAATCGTAGCGATGGCGGTCAAAGGCGCGGTCGACCCAGCCTTGCGTGCGGCGCTTGAGGGGATCGAAAACCGCGGCCGTAACCAGGATGGCGACGACCAGACCCCAGGTGCGCACGGCCTGCGGCATGGCGTTGTGCACCAAAACGGAGATCAGCGCGATGATGCCGAAGTAGCCGCCCAGAAGCAGTCCTGTGGCCAGCGTGTAAGCCACGCCGCGCTTGAAGATCAGGTCGGTGTCCATCAGCCGGTAGCGGACAATGGCCCAACTGAAGGTCAGCGGCAAAATAATCTGCGAGAGGCCGGCGAGATTCGCCAGCAGTTGCGGCGGATTGAAATGCAATAAATAAGGAACGGCGTAGAAGAAGGTGAAGGGCAGGACGGCGAGCAGGGTGCCGCGCGTAACCCACTTTAACTGCTGGCGCAAGAGCGGCGTGGTGGCGAGGCTGTAGCTACGTAGGAACAGGAGCGCGGCCATGACGTAAAAGAGCGCGTCGTAGGCGGTGGCGATCTGGTTGAGCCGGTCCAAAAGCAGCTTGGTGGCCTCGCGGGTACTGATCGACCAGAGCCACAAGGTGAGCAATCCGAAGCCGGGAGCGTAGACGGCGGGCAACAGCCAGCGGCGGCGCAGTCTTTTCAGCCGCTCCTCGGGGAAGCTGAGCGCGAAGTGCAGGAAGAGCGCCGGTTGCAGCGCTTCGGCGACGACGTTGGTCCAGAAGACGGCCCAGTCCAGAGCATCGAGCTTGGCGGTGTACTTGAGCGAGTAGAGCGCGAAAGAGACCAGGCAGAAGAAATAAAAATGCGTAGAGCGGGGCGCGCCCCAGCGGCGCAGCAGGACGTAAAGACCGATGACGAGATAAACAAAACCGATCAGGCGCAGACCTATTTCAAGGCTGCGATCGAGCGGCTCGGGAATCACTTTGATCGGCGTATCGAGGGGAATGCCGTCGCGAGTGACGCTGTAGTAAACCTGACCGTATGCGCCGGCGCCATAAAGGGCGCGCTCCAGATCGGCAACGCGGGCGACGGGCGTGGCATTCGCGTTCGACGAAGCGGCAACTCCGGTGGGCAGATCGCCTACGCGGATGACGGCGCGCTGGCCGGGCTTGTCGGGCAAGACCTTTTCGGCCTGATGGCTACCGGAAACCTCGCGCAACCAGACACCGTCGACGGGCGCGGCATTCGCGTTCGGCGAAGCGGCAACGCCGGTCAACAAATCTCCTACGCGGATGGCGGCGCGCTGACCGGGCTTGTCGGGCAGAACCTTTTCGGCCTGGAGACCACCGGAGACCTCGCGCCACCAGACACCGTCGTCGGGCTGCTGAAACTGGCGCTCCTGCAGGAAGTTGAAGATCGCCAACAGGAAGAGCGCCGCTGTAGCTAAAGCTAGCAGCGTGGCCTGCACGCGATTAATGAGACTCGTATCCATCGGAGGGAGGTCTTTATACCATTTTTATTCTTGCACGTTGATTGCCATGCCGGCAGGACGCGCTGTCATGAAAAAAAAGCCAGGCAATTATTTGAGAATACGTTAGATATGGACGGTTGGTTCCAGGGAAAAGTCAACGGTGAGCAAATTAGATGCAAAAAAGCAGAAGAGTAATCCCGGAAAAAGAATACATATATGGTAAACAGTATAGCGGCAATCTTCGCGATTTATAGCGCGTTTCATGGTTAAAGCTATGAAAGATAGCGGGAAAATCCGGTTTTAATCCGTCGTTCGGGTGCGAACGAATATGAGGAGCCGCGCCGAGGTACAAATGATTTACGGCCCGGCTTCAGCACCAACCGTAGCTGGCTCGGAGGTTGTTACTTGTGTTGAATGTGGTGTTCGATAATGTACACCGGAATCCGGATTCGGACACTTCGGGCAGTGACAGGGGCGGCCGCGAAGGGAAGCTAGCTGAAAATGACCACCCGAGCCGCTATAGCTTGAGCGGTTCGCTAACTCGCCGACTCTTCGTTCAGCAGCCGCTCGATTTCGACTTGCAAACACGCGGTAATCTCCGACTCGCTCATGGCCGGATCGAAGCGGATGGCCGCGCCTACACGAATCTCGATTTTGCCAGAGCGGAACCAGCGACCCCGTGCCGCTTTGATTTCGCCTACTCCGCAGAGCGCCACGGGCACGACCGGTGCGCCGCACTGCCGGGCCAGCAGCCCGATTCCCGGACGAAAGCGCGCCAGCTTGCCCTGGGCCGAACGCGCGCCCTCGGGGAAGACCAGCACGCTATAGCCGCGATCCATGGCGTGGCCGGCGTGGGCAAAACTCGATTGAAAATCGCGCAGCCGGGGCAGCGGAAAGACGTTGAAGAGCGCGGTGACCAGCCAGTAGGCCGCCGGGCCGAAGAGATTGAAACTCTTGTGGTCGGCGGGGTTGCGAAAGCGGCGAAAGTCGTCGAGCATTTCGCCCGACATGGCCGCCGCGATGCGCCGGCGCAGTGGAGCGGCCAGCGCGTACTGGACCAGCGGGCCGTCGTAGGCGGTGACGTGGTTAGCGACGACGAGCAGCGGGCCTGCGGGCAGCGGCGGTTCTGGCTCCACGACGCGCGGAGCGGCCAGCAGCCAGACCAGCGGCCGCATCACAGCTTCAATAAAGGCGGTGCGAATCCACTGGAAGGGGCGCGACCACGGCCACACGGGATAGACGAAACGCGGACGGCGAACTTTTGCGGGGGCTGCAAAAGGCGCGGCATCGGCGGCGCTCTGTTCCCTGTTCACTGTTCCCTGTTCACTGGCTTCCAGCCCCTCGCCCCTAGCCCCTAGTCCCTGCTCTTTTACGTCGCCGGCAACGAGCTTGCGCAAATCGCCGAGGGTCGAAATGCCTTCAAGCAGGTCACCACCGCGCACGACGCCGAGTTTTTCTTCAATGGCGGCGGCCAATTGCACCCTGCCCAGGCTGTCCAGGTGCAGGTCTTCGGCCAGACGCAGCTCATCGCCCACGCCGAGATTGGACACGCCGGTAATCTGCGCGATCAGCGTCAGCAGCCAGTCGGAAGAGGGAGCGAATGCGCTTTCGGTCGCGCCTTCATTAGCGGTTGCGGCGGCGGCCTGAATGCGATCGAGCCAGGCGGCGACCGGGCGGCGGCGTACCTTGCCGGTGGAGGTGCGGGGCAGATCGGGCTCTGGCCATAGGACCCAGCGGCGCAGGCGCTGAAA